>JBOGFL010000310.1:0-2197 GCA_050743285.1 Acidimicrobiia bacterium | reverse complement strand
CTGGTGCAGTGCTCGTTGTACGGGGGCGACCCGTACTGGGGCCGGGTCCTCTCCGAGCTCGGCGTCAGTGGCGCCGAGCTCGACCCCGAACGGGTCGACATCGCGTACAACGGCGTGACGGTGTGCCGCGACGGCGTCGCCTCCGCCCATGACGCCGACGCGCTCGCCGCGCTCATGAAGAACCGTGACATCGAGATCCGCTGCGACCTCCACCAGGGCGAGGGCACCGCCCGGATCTTGTTCACGGACCTCACCCACGCCTACGTCGACGAGAACATGGGCACGTCGTGAGCGCGACCACCGCTGCCGACCAGCGCGTGCGCGACGCGGGAGCCAAGGCCCACGTGCTTGCCGAGGCCCTCCCGTACATCCGCGAGTTCGCGGGCAAGGTCGTCGTGGTGAAGTACGGCGGGCACGCGATGGAAGAGCCCGCGCTGGCCGACCTCTTCGCCCAGGACGTGGTGCTGATGCGCCTGGTCGGCATGAACCCCGTGGTCGTGCACGGGGGCGGCCCCCAGATCAGCGAGCTGATGCGCAAGCTGGGCAAGGAGCCCGAGTTCGTCGGCGGGCTGCGGGTCACCGACGCCGAGACCGTCGACATCGTCCGCATGGCTCTCGTCGGCAAGGTGAACCGGGAGGTGGTGGCCGCGGTCAACCGCCACGGCTCCTACGCCGTCGGCCTCTCCGGCGAGGACGCGGGCCTGATCACCGTCGGCCCGCGCGACCCGCGACTGGGCTTCGTGGGCGAGATCCGCGGCATCCGGCCCGCGATCGTCGAGCGCCAGCTCCGGGAGGAGCTGATCCCGGTCATCGCCACCGTCGGCGTCGACGAGGACGGCCAGGCCTACAACGTGAACGCCGACGCCGTCGCCGGCGCCATCGCGGAGGCGCTCGACGCGGAGAAGCTCGTCTACCTCACCGACGTCGCGGGCCTGTTGACGCAACGCGACGACCCGGCCAGCGTCGTCACCTCGACCGACGTCGACCAGCTCGACAAGATGCTCGAAAGCGGCGTGTTCGGGGACGGCATGGTGCCGAAGGTGGAGTCGTGCGTGTCCGCATTGCGGAACGGCGTGCGCCGGGCCCACATCCTCGACGGGCGCATCCCGCACGCGTTGCTGCTCGAATTCTTCACGCGAGAGGGCATCGGAACGATGGTACTCCCATGATGCGCGCGAGCGAGCGAAGTCGAGCGAGCACAGCCGAGCGAGCGCCCGCGCGAGGGGTATCCCCGAGCGCAGCGAGCGAGGCCATGAGATTCGACGAGCTCGTCCGGCTCGACGCCGAGCACGTGATGGCGACGTACGCCCGCTTGCCGGTCGCGTTCGTGCGCGGTCAGGGCACCCGTCTCTGGGACAGCGAAGGGAAGGAGTACCTCGACTTCCTGGGGGGCCTGGCAGTGGTCTCGCTCGGGCACGCGCATCCGGCGATTGCCGAGGCGATCGCGGACCAGGCCAACACGCTGCTTCATGTGTCGAACCTCTATTACAACGACGTGCAGCCTCGGTTGGGCGCCCGCCTCGACGCGCTGCTCGGCGGCGACGGACGAGTGTTCTTCGCCAACTCGGGCGCCGAGGCCAACGAGTGCGCGATCAAGCTCGCCCGCCGCTACGGCCAGACCAACGGCGGACCGGAGCGCCACCACGTCCTCTCGGCCTACGGCTCGTTCCACGGCCGCACGCTGACGACCCTCGCCGCCACCGGCCAGCCCCAGAAGCAGGAGACGTTCCAACCGCTGCCCAGCGGCTTCCGCCAGGTCGAGTACGGCGACCTCGACGCCCTGGTGGCGGCGATGGACGAGCGGGTCTGCGCGGTGCTCGTCGAGGCCATCCAGGGCGAAGGCGGGGTCATCCCGGCCCCGTCCGGCTACCTGGAGGCCCTGCGGGGCCTGTGCGACGAGCGGGAGGCGCTGCTGGTCCTCGACGAGGTGCAGGCCGGACTGGGCCGGACCGGGCGCTGGTTCGGCTTCGAGGCGGCAGGGATCAAGCCCGACATCGTCACGATGGCCAAGGCGCTCGGCAACGGCATGCCGATCGGTGCGTGCTGGGCCCGGGCCGAGGTGGCGGCGGCGTTCCGGCCGGGCGACCACGCCACCACGTTCGGCGGCCAGCCGCTGGCGGCGCGGACCGCGCTCGCAGTGCTCGACGTCATGGAGGCCGAGGACATCCCCGTCCGGGCCGAGCGCGCCGGGCAACGG
>JBOGFL010000309.1:0-4747 GCA_050743285.1 Acidimicrobiia bacterium | reverse complement strand
CGCCGTCACCGCGAAACGCTTCGGCGACGGCGATGACGCACGCCTCATCGCGCGTGAAGTCGCTCACCGCGCCGTCCCCGCGGGGCTGCGGACCGCCTCCTGGTACTCGGCTTCGCTGCCGAGTTCGAGGTACGTGGCGCGGAAGGCTTCCCACGCGTCGGTATCACGCGCGGTCTCGGCGTACTCCCGCTGAAAGGACTCGTCGCGGTCGTAGTCGGGCATGCACGATGTGAAGTGTGCGCCGCCGGACGCCTCGACAACGCCGTCCACCATCAGTCGGTTGATGCGCAGCGTGTGGAATGTCCCCTCGTCGAGCAGCTGGTCGGTGGGAACGATCCGCTCGCACGACATGAACGCCCGGTCGGCGGCGTAACAGAAGAGATCGTCGAAGTAGAGGTCGGGGCCGAGGTACTGGCCGTCGCCGTCGGGAGTGGCCCGGTTCATGTGGATCAGCGCAGCGTCGAGGTGCAAAGCCGGCATCGCCACCAGTTCCTCCCGGTCGTCGTATGGAGAGCGCACGGTGCGTAGGTCGGGAAGCACGCGCGGCAGGTCGGAGCCGAGGCCGGCCCGGGTGGGAAGGAACGGCACCCGCCACGCGGCGGCTTGCAGCCCGAGCAGGAACATGCCCTCGTCGAGGTCCATTGCCTCGATGGCGCCGTTCTGCCGGGCGGCGCGGAAGTGCGGCTCGAGCGGGATCGAGTCGAGCGACACGAACCCGTACACCGCCTTCTTCACCCGGCCCGCCGCGCACAGGAGCCCGACGTCGGGCCCGCCGTACGACACGACCGTGAGGTCGCGCAGGGGCGAGCGCAGGATCGCCCGCACCATCGACATCGGCTTGCGGCGCGAACCCCACCCGCCGATCCCGATCGTCATCCCGTCGCGAAGTTCAGCGACGACCTCGTCCTCGATGAGGAGCTTGTCGCCCACGGTTCGCCACGCTACCTGACACCCCGTCAGATCGTCGGGGCCGTCAACAAGAAGGTTTCAGACGTCAGCGTCGCGCTTGTCGACGAACGCCTGCCGGAGCTCGTCGGCATCGGGCGAGAGGTTCAGCTCGAACGTGAAGCCCTGCTCGAAGCGGTAGGAGCGGTCGACGTCGACGGGATCGATCGCGTTCAGCGACTCTTTGGCGCGCCGGATCACCGTGGGGCTCTTGGCCGCGATGATCTGGGCGATGTCGCGGGCCGCATCCAGCAGCTGATCGCGAGGCACGACGCGCTCGACCGAACCGAACGCGAGCAGCTCGGGGGCGGTGATGGTAGCGCCAGTGAGGAACAGTGTCCGCAGCTTGTGCTGGGGTACGAGTCGTCCGAGGTGGGTGGCGGCGCCCAGCGCGCCGCGGTCGACTTCGGGAAGGCCCAAGGTTGCGTCAGCGGACGCCACAACGATGTCGGCGTTACCGGCGATGCCGACGCCACCCCCGAGGCAGTAGCCGTGGACCGCGGCGATGACCGGCACTTCGCACTCGTACACCGCCCGGAACGCGGCCCGACAGCCGCGGTTCACGTCGATCATCGCCTGGTTGGTGGGATCGGCCGCCAGTTCTTTGACATCCACGCCGGCCTGGAAGCCCTTGCCCTCGGCCGAGACGATGACGGCCCGCACCTCCGGGTCGCGGCCCAGGCCGGTCACCGTGTCGGCGAACTGGAACCATCCCGCCACGGGTAGCGCGTTGACCGGGGGATTGGCGATGACGACCTCGCCGACGTGGTCTCGCGTCTCGGACCGGATCACGCCCGGAAGCGTACTGTCGCGCCCGTGAGCAGCCCTGCCGCGGTAGAGGCCCGAGGCCGAGTGGAGCCCGGCTTCGAGCCGGTGGCCGATGCGTTCGTCCGCAACTTCGAGGAGCAGGGTGACGTCGGCGCGGCGTGCTGCGTGTACCGCGACGGCCGCCCGGTCGTCGACATCTTCGGCGGCGTGGCCGATCCGGCTGCCGGGCGTGCCTGGGCCGACGACACGATCGTGCTCACGTACTCGTGCACGAAAGGCGTCATCGCGGTGTGCGCCAACCTCTTGATCCAACGCGGAGAGCTCGACCCCGACGCGCCGGTGGCCGACTACTGGCCCGAGTTCGCGGCCAACGGGAAAGGCGAAATCCCGGTGCGATTCCTGCTCAGCCACCGCGCCGGACTCCCCGTCATCGAAGGCGAATTTACGATGAGCGAGGCGCTGGCGTGGACGCCGGTCGTCGACGCGCTGGCCGCCCAAGCGCCGATCTGGGAGCCGGGTACGGCCCACGGCTATCACCTCCGTTCGTACGGGTGGCTCGTCGGCGAGGTCATCCGCCGGGTCACCGGCCGCACCGCCGGTCGCTTCTTTGCCGAGGAGATCGCGGCGCCACTCGATCTCGAGTTCTGGATCGGTCTACCCGAGGAGCTGGAACCGCGGGTCGCACCGGTGGTGCCGCCGGCGGCGGCGATGGATTTCGCAACTCTGGAGCAGCTCATGCCGCCGGAAGCGGTTGCCGCCATCCGCGGTCCCTCCGATCTCTTCGCTTACGACGAGATGTGGAACCGACGCGAGCTGCGCGCCACCGAACTGCCGTCCTCGAACGGGATCGGTGACGCCTGCTCGTTGGCGCGGCTCTACGCGTCGCTGGTCGGCGAGGTCGACGGGGTCCGAACCCTCGAGGCCGCGACCGTGAAACGCGCGACCGAGCCGCAATGTGTCGGTCCCGACCGGATCATCATGTTCGACATGTGTTACGGCCTCGGGTTCATGCGGCCACCCGGCCTTCTGCACGGGACCGCCATCTCGATGGGCCCGGCTGCGTTCGGCCACGGTGGCGCCGGGGGCTCGTTCACCTTCGCCGACCCCGACGCCGGGGTCGGTTTCGCCTACGTCATGAACCGCCTTCGTTTCGACCTCGACGACTGCCGTGCCGCCGCGCTCGTGGCCGCAACCTACGCCGCACTCGCGTCGACGACATGACACCTGATCCGCTCGACTTCTCGGGCCGGGCCGTGCTCGTGACCGGTGGGTGCCGGGGCATCGGGCGCGGGATCACCGAGCGCTTCCTCGCGGCCGGTGCCGACGTCGTGGTGTGTTGCCGGCACGAGCCCGAAGAGCTCCCCGCCGCCGGGGGCCGCAACGCCGCGTTCGTCGAAGCGGACGTGCGCGATCCCGATCAGGTGGATCGAGTCATCGCCTTCACCACCGACGGGTACGGCCGCCTCGACGTGCTCGTCAACAACGCAGGCGGTTCGCCCCCGGCCGACAGTGCGACCGCGTCACCGAAGTTCACGACCGCGATCATTGCGCTCAACCTGATCGCGCCGATCGTCTTTTCGCAACGCGCGAACGCGGTGATGCAGGAGCAGTCCGAGGGTGGGGTCATAGTGAACGTGAGCAGCGTCAGCGGCCGTCGGCCGACGCCGAGCACCGCCGCCTACGGCGCGGCCAAGGCCGGGATCGAGAATGCGACCGAGACCCTGGCTGCCGAATGGGGCCCGAAGGTACGCATCAACTGCGTGACCGCGGGCCTGATCCGCACCGAGCAGTCGCATCTCTTCTACG
Source organism: Acidimicrobiia bacterium (assembly GCA_050743285.1). Lineage (GTDB taxonomy): Bacteria > Actinomycetota > Acidimicrobiia > IMCC26256 > JACDBD01 > JBOGFL01. The sequence continues at coordinate 1,228 of JBOGFL010000309.1, read as the reverse complement.
GCGACGAGAAGGGCATCGCGGCCGTCGGGGCCACGGTTCCGCTCGGCCGCATGGGCGAGCCGGCCGACGTCGCCGACGCGTGCTTGTTTCTTGCGTCGCCGCTCGCCCGGTACGTGAGCGGCGCAAGCCTGCTTCTGCACGGTGGCGGCGAGAAGCCCGCGTACATCGACGCGGCCCGTTCGAACCGCTAGGCGCCGTGGCCGCGAGTATCGACCGCGCGGTGGTCTAGCCGAGGACGTCGCCGATCGGGCGGTTTGCGAGCCGTTCGGCGAATCGCCACGCTCCGCCCGACCACACCGGGCACGGCGCGAACACCGGGCTCACCGTCGGGCAGAAGTGCCAGCCGTCGGCGCCACGGACCTTGATGCGCCCGTTCGAGTTGCAGCCCCGGTTTGGTCCCTCGTACGGGCGGCAATCGGCCCGCATCCTGTACCTGTCGTTCTCGTCGCGCAGCGTGGTTCCGCCGTCGACGACCTCGGCCCGGGTGTACCCGGAGTTCACAACCGCCTTGTTGTAGTCGTCGTAAAGCTCGTGACGGCCAACCTGACCGACGCGACGAGGCGGCGCCACAAGGTAGACGTGCAGGTTTGCCTTCGCGAAGATCTTGATTGCGTGCTCGGCGTCGCGCCGGTACTTGTGCTCGAGTTTTGAGCCGGTGAGCCCGGCGACGCACGGCGTGTGGTTCACACCCCCGAAGCTGAGAACCGCGGCGCGCGCACCACCCTTGCGCATGTCGGCTTTCATGAATGGAAGCCAGTCACAGATGGCAGTTCCCGGATACGTGCGCGGTACGTTGTGCCCGCCCGAGTTGTTGATCATCAGTGCGAAGTTGCCCTGCGACTCCCACGTGAGCGAGTCGCCGTAGAGCATCACCTTCTTTGCGTTGCCCCGCGGCTCGGGTGCGGGGGCGGGATTGGGCGGTGGCGGCGTCGGCGGGGGGATGGGTGCAACCTCGGTGGCGGGATCGACGGTCACGATGCGTTTGCCGTCGTCGACGTAGACGAGGCCGTCGGCGCCGAACACGACGTCGTAGGGACCGGCGAAGCCCCACCATTCGCCGAGCACGGTCCCGTCCGAGGCGAGGTGCAACAACCGGTGCTCGAATGGATCGATCTGCCAGCGCGTGCCGTCGGGCGCGAGCGCGACCCCGGTCCCCTCGAATTGCGGCTCGACCGACGACTCGGGCGCACCGCCGCCGGCCGCCGGTAGGGACGGCGCAGTCGTGGCC
>JBOGFL010000308.1:0-2365 GCA_050743285.1 Acidimicrobiia bacterium | reverse complement strand
CCATCAGGACGTGGAGGGCGACATAGTAGCCGGCCGCGTTGGCGGCTTCGATGAGCGCGAGCTTTGACGGGTGTGAGAACACGGTCTCCGCGATGAACGGCCTGCGTGCCTCGACGAGCCGGTGGCCGGTCTCGGCGGCGAGGGCCGCCGCGTCGTAGGCGTGGGCTGCGAGGTCGGCGGCGGGCCACTGGCGCCGGGCGATCTCATCGGCGCTGACGAACACCGATCCCGCCAGTCGCGGGGCGAGGGTGAGCCGGACGAACGTGCTCTTGCCGGCGCCGTTGGGGCCGCCGACGAGGTCGAGGCGGCTCACTCGATGACGGTGCGCGTCCCGTCCCGCTCGTAGCGGACGAGGCGGCCGTCGTCATCGAGCGCGACGATCGGCATCCCCTCGGCCGCCAGGAGCTCGCCGTAGGAAGTGGTCTGCGCGTGCTGCTGGATCGCCGCGTCGATCTCGGCGTTCGCGACGAGCTGCACCTCGGGGGAGAGCGTGGCGATCACGGTGGTGTCGGCCAGCGCGGCCTCGATCCGGCGCTGGGCCGCGGTCTGGTGGATCGACACGGCTCGGCCCACCCGGGCCCAGTAGTCGAGTTGCTGCTTCGCGGAGCGGTTCTGCCGGGCGCCCTCGGCGGCGGCCGACTCGAGCAGATCGGTCGCGAAGCGGGTCGGTCGGTCCGGCGCCATCCTGCTCCTCCTCCGTATCAGACTGCTACAACTGTAGCAGTCTGTGACACCGAGCTCATCCTCCATCGGTCGCCAGCAAGGCGTTTCGGACGGGCGCGTAGGTGAGGAGGACGAGGCCGTCACCGACGGTCCTGGTGCCGACGAGTCGCATGGCTTTCTTGTCGCTGGTCTCGCCGACGAGGCGCTCGCCGGCCCCGAGCACGACCGGGTAGACCATCAGCCGCAACTCGTCGACCAGGTCGTGCTCCATCAGCGTGTGGATGAGCTGGAAGCTGGCGTAGACGACGATTTCCCCGTTGAGCTTCTGCTTCAGGTTCGAGACCTCGTTCACCACGTCGCCCTTGAGTACCGTCGAGTTGTTCCAGACGGGATGCTCGAGGGTCGAGGACACGACGTACTTGGGCAGGCTGTTCAACCGGTCCGCCCACTCGCCACTCCGGGATGCCCACCGCGTGCCGAAGAACTCGTCGCTCCGCCGACCCAGCAGCAAGGCCTCGGCGCCCCGCGCCTCCTCGAGCTGGACCTGGGCCCACTCTTCGCGGTCCTTCACGCCGACCTGGCCGAACCAGCCGCCGAACGTGAAGCCCTCCTCACCGGTCGGGTCTTGGACGACTCCGTCGAGCGAGACGTTCTCGCTGACGACGATCTTGCCCACTGCGGTTCTCCTTCGTTGGCGTTGTTTCCGTGGAGTGGTGGCTGCTCAAGGGCATCCAGTGGCAGACTCCGGGCGTTCAGGCGGGCGGTCGCCGGCGGTGGCCCGACCAAGGGGTTTGAGATGATCCCCAAGCGCATCGCTCGGTCCGCCAGCGTACGACGAGCAATGTCGTTTGAGAGAGGGGCCCACATGCCGCGGAATGCCCTAGTCGCTGCTTCTCAAGGCGAAAGTGTCCAAGCACCTCGACGGCCCGTACAAGGACCGGGTTCGGGCGACGATCGATCCCGGTGATTCCAGGAACTTCTAACTCAAGGTCAAGAACCGCACTGAAGTATCACAGCCGGCCGAGCTGACCGATGGAGGGGATCCACCTCCCTACTCGACGAAGTTCTTCAAAGGCTCGAACGACATCACTGATGACGTCCTGAGCTCCGGGTACGAATTCACCGTTCCCGGCGACGGGGTCAAGAAGTTCCGGATGAGAGCGAAGCGGGCCGAGAACCCGCCGGGCATGGGAGCCTGCCTGAGACCGATCACTACCGATGACGAGGGCGGTCTGTTGTCGCCGTTCGTCGCGATCGACCGGGAGATCCTGTCGTGCGTCGCTTGATCCGCACCGTCGTGAGCACTCAGAGCCCCCGGACTAGGGAAGAGAACTAGGCATGAAGAAGAGCGGGCCGCAGAAAGGCAGATTTCCTTCGCAGCTGATCGACGACCGAATTGCGGAACTCGGCGACTGGCGGGGCGAGATGCTCGGCCGGCTCCGCGCCGTGGTCAAGGAAGCCGATCCCGACGTCGTCGAGGAGTGGAAGTGGCGAGGGGTTCCGACGTGGTCGCACGACGGCATCATCTGCACCGGCGAGACCTACAAGAGTGTCGTGAAGATGACGTTCGCCAAAGGGGCGGCGCTGAAGGATCCTTCGGGCCTCTTCAACTCCAGTCTCGAGGGGAACATCAGGCGTGCCATTGACTTCCACGAGGGCGAAAAGATCAACGCGAAGGCGCTGAAGATGCTCATCCGTGCCG
>JBOGFL010000307.1:0-5203 GCA_050743285.1 Acidimicrobiia bacterium | reverse complement strand
GCTCGGTCATGGCGAAGCACGAGCGCATGCGGCCCTCGAGCAGTGGTCGCAGGTAGCGCTCCTTCTGCTCGTCGGTCGCATGGTGGAGGAGCGTGTGCATGTTGCCTTCGTCGGGCGCCTGGCAGTTGAGGACGAAGGGGCCGAACGCGGTGCGAGCAGCTTCGGCCGACACGAATGCCATCGCGGTGATCGACAGGCCGAGCCCGCCCCACTCCTTCGGCATGTGCGGCAGCCACACGCCCCATTCCTGTGCCTTCTGTCGCAACTCGATGATCATCGTCACCACCGCGCGCCGGTCGGGCTCGCCATTGGGTGCGTCGGCCCGGAGCTTCTCTTCGGCGGGGCGCACCTCGGCGTCCATGAAATCCCGGACGCGCTGACGAATCGTCTCGATGTCGGGCGGAAGCGTGAAGTCGATGCTCATCGCCGCGAAGTGTCCCATGTAGCGTCGCGGGGTGCCACTGATTGCGCGGGAGCGGCAATGAGCTTCGACGCCTGGCTGACACTGATCGTGATCGTTGTGACGGTCGTGCTGCTCGTGTTGGAGCGGGTTCCGCCGCTCGTCACGATCCTCGGCGCGGTGATCCTGCTGTTCGTGACCGGAGTCATCGACGACGAGCAGGCCTTCGCCGGTTTCTCGAACCCAGCGCCGATCACCATTGTCGCGCTCTACGTGCTGGCCGGGGCAGCCGAGGTCACCGGCGCGCTCGAACCGCTCACCAATCGTGTGCTCGGACAGCGACCGACCGACGGCACGGTGCGCTCGGAACGCCGCGACCTGACGCGGATCGTGGTCCCGACCACCGCGGCCTCGGCCTTCATCGCGAACACGCCGCTGGTCGGCATGCTGGCGCCGCGTGTCGCCGGTTGGGCGCGCCGGTCGAAGCGCGTCTCCTCCCGGTACCTCATGCCGCTGAGCTACGCGGCGGTGTTCGGTGGATGTATCACCGTGCTCGGCACGTCCACGAACTTGACGGTTTCGGGGCTGCTCGACGAAGTCGATCAGCGCCCCTTCGACCTGTTCGAGATCACACCGGTGGGCCTCCCGATCGCGATTGGAGGCGCGGTTCTACTCGTGCTGCTCACGCCGCGCCTGCTACCACGGCGTGAATCTTTGGAGCAGCGCTCGGGCGGCGCGCGTGAGTTCACCGTCGAGATGGAGGTGCGACCAGGCAGTTCGATGGCCGGCAAGTCGATTGCCGACGCCGGGCTTCGAAACCTCGACGGCGTCTTTCTCGTCGCGATCGAGCGCGGCGGCCATGTGGTGGCGCCGGTCCGGCCGGAAGAGGAGTTGAAGCCGAGTGACCGGCTCACGTTCGCCGGCAACGTCGAGCGAATCCTCGACCTGCAACGCCTCGAAGGCCTGGTGTCGGCGGCCCAACCGCACTTCCCAACCGTCGGACCTGGCACCGAGGCGGCCACGTTCGAGGTCGTCGTCGCCGAAGGATCGCCGCTCGTCGGCTCGACACTCAAAGACGTCGGCTTTCGAGGCCGCTACGGCGGGGCGGTGTACGCGATCCACCGGGCGGGAACCCGCATCCCGGGCAAGCTCGGGGAGGCGCGGTTGCGGGCCGGCGATCTGCTCCTTGTCCTCGCCGACCTGGGGTTTCGCGAGCGCTGGCACGACCAGCACGACTTTCTCGTGGTGTCGCCGCTCGAGACCGGCGGCCCGGTCCGGCCCGGCCGCGCCCGCGTCGTCGAGCTCGCGATGCTGGCCCTGATCGTCGTCGCCGGAACCGGGTTGCTCGACCTGCTCCAGGCATCACTGCTGATCGCCGGTGCGCTCGTCGTGTTCGGCGTGATCACTCCCACCGAAGCGCGCCGATCCGTTGACCTCGAGATCGTGCTGCTCATCGCGGCGAGCTTCGGGCTCGGCGAGGCGATGGCGGCGAGCGGCTTGGCCGAGGAGATCGGGCAGCTGCTCGTATCGGGCTTCGAGCACTTTGGTGACGTCGGGATACTTGCGGGCGTGCTCATCGCGACGATGTTGCTCACCGAGTTGCTCAGTAACAATGCGGCCGCAGTTCTGATGTTCCCGATCGCGTTGGCGTCAGCTTCGGAGGCCGGTCTGCAGTCACGACCGTTCGCACTAGCGATCCTCATCGGCGCGTCGCTGTCGTTCCTTACGCCAATTGGCTACCAGACGAACCTCATGGTGCTGGGAATGGGCGGCTACCGGTTTCGTGACTTCACGCGTGTCGGCGCGCCCCTCACGTTGCTCGTCATCGTATCGTCGCTCGTCCTGATCCCGGTGTTCTTTCCGTTGCGCTGAACGCTCGCGGACATCATGAAGTTGGCGAAGCCTCGGTGCGTCGTCGCTCGAGCTCGAGGGGGATGGGCTGCCAATTGCATCGCGACCGCCGCTCCGTACACGCTCGCGCCCGAGAGAATCATGCCGAGGACGGTGAATGTGGCGGCGATCACCGCGTTGTCGGTGTCCAGTTCGTCGGCCGTGGCGAACAGACGATCGCGCCCAATGCGATGACGCCGATGACAAGTACGCACCAGGCACGGCGCCGGAGGGTTCGTACCGTCCGCCGAGCGTGCGCGACCTCGGCATATCCCTCGGCGATGTTCACGCCCACCCCGTCGCGCTAGCGGTAGGCGCCGGCGGCCGCCAGCATCCCCGGACGCCAACGACGCGGCGTGGCCAGGATTGCCCGCGGGTAGTCCTCGAACATCCACCGGGCAAAGTTGCGCCGGCACCAGTCGTTGGCGTCGATGACGCGCAGTGCCGCGCGGGTGCGGAACGGCGAGCGCAGCACCGTGCTCAGCAAGCGCGCCAGGACGAAGTCCGAGCGCAGTTGGTGTCGAACCGCGCTCCGATAACGCGCAGCTACCGCAGCTGGCCCGCCGCCGGCAGCGTGGGCCTCGGCCGCGAGCATGCCCGTGTCGAGCGCCTGCGCGATGCCCTCGCCGGTCATCGGATCGACGACGGCGGCGGCGTCGCCCACGTAGAGCACTCGGCCGTCAGTGAGAGGAAGACGGCCGTCCCACGCCGGAATCGGCCACGCTCGGTGGGACGATTCCGGTTCGGCGCGGTCTCCGAGCGCATCGCGCAATGTGGGCCGCGCCAACAAGTTGCGCCAGGCGGCCCGAATCTTGTGGCCGTCGATGCCGCGCCGGCGTTCGAGCCCGAAGCCGACGTTGGCTCGGCCATCGGGCAGCGGGAACATCCACGCGTAGCCCGGTAGCAGGTCCTGTTCGAAGAGCACCCAGAGCCGGCGTTCGTCGACGTTGCGATAATACTGACGGAACGCGTGCCACTTCCCGAGGTCGGGCGGAAGACTCCCTCGGAGTCGCCGCACGCTGGAGTAGTGGCCGTCGGCGGCGATGACAGTGCTGGCGCGAATCTCGTCGCCGTCCGTGACGGTGGCGGTGATGCCATCGTCGCGCTCGCCGAGACCAGTGACCTCGGCACGCTCCCGAACCTCGACACCGCAATTGCGAGCAACGTCGACGAGCGCGGCGTCAAGATCGAGTCGGGGGACGACCCCGGCGTACTCGGCGTCAGGCGGAAGCGGCAACGTCACGCGCCGGCCGCTGGGCGAGACGATCACCGTCTCGCGTATCGGTTCGTAGGTCGGTACCGCGCGCACGTCGAGCCCGAGTGTCTCGAACCCTCGGAGCGCGCCTGCAGTCAGGCCGTCACCGCAGGTCTTGTCGCGGGGGAAGCCCGCCTTGTCCACGAGGATGACGTGCCGGCCCCGGTTGGCGGCCGTGACGGCCGCGGCCGCGCCCGCCGGTCCCGCACCGACGACGAGGACGTCACAACGCACGTTCCCGACGCTACCGGGAGCAGTCGGTAGATTCCGCTCGTGGGTGTGATCGAGATCGAGGGGCTCCGTAAGGAATACCGGGGCCGGGCCGGGGGGCGCACACGGGCCGTCGACGGTCTCGAACTCGAGGTTCCCGACGGGGGCGTCTTCGGCTTTCTGGGCCCCAACGGCTCCGGCAAGACGACGACGATCCGCTGTCTGCTCGGGTTGGTGCAGGCCTCGGGGGGAACGACCCGGCTGCTCGGGGCCGAGCCCGCGGGGCTCGCCGCCGTGATCGGGCGCGTCGGCTCGATGGTCGAAACGCCGGCGTTCTTCCCGAACTTCTCGGGCCGGCGAAACCTCGAGCTGCACGCGCGCATTCAGGGACTCGGTCGGACGAGGGTCGAGCAGGTGCTCGATCAGGTCGGCCTCGCGTCCCGGAGCCTCGACCCGTCCCGCACCTACTCGCTGGGAATGAAGCAGCGGCTCGGCCTGGCGGCCGCCCTGCTCAAGGATCCTGAGCTGCTGATCCTCGACGAGCCCGCCAACGGCCTCGACCCGGCCGGCATCAAAGAGGTGCGCGATCTGATCCGGCGGATCGGCCAGGAGGGTCGCACCGTGTTCGTGTCGAGCCACCTCCTCGGTGAGGTGCAACAGATGTGCGACCGGGTTGCGATCCTCGCGCGCGGCCGGCTCGTCACCGCGGGGACCGTCGACGAGGTCTTGGCGCGCGGACACCGCGCTTCGCTCGTCGTGCGGATCGACAACGCGGCAGGAGCCACCGACGTCCTGCGCGCGGCCGGGTTCGAGGTGAGCGCGGACCGCACTGCACTTCAGGTGACTGCCGAACCAACCGACGGTGCACGCGTGAACGAGCTTCTCGCCAACGCGGGCTTGTACCTGTCGGAACTGCGACCGGCCGAGGTCGACCTCGAAACTGTGTTCCTCGAGCTGACGGAGACCGCCGAATGATCGCGCTGTTCGACGTCGAGGTCCGTCGCTACCTGGCCCGCCGGCTCAGCCGCGTGTTCGCGCTCCTCGCGTTGGCCGGCATTGCACTGACCGGGGTGCTCGTGTTCGCCAACACGGCCGAGAGCCCGGTCGAGGACCAGTTCGTGGCGGTCGAGCTGTCGGGGTCGGTGAACAATGACCCGGGAGTCATCGCGGCGACGGCGATCGTATGGGCGATGATCTCCTTCGTGCTCGGCGCGTCGTTCGTGGGCGCCGAGTGGCGGGCCGGGACCATGACGACGTTGCTCACATGGGAGCCCCGTCGACTGCGCGTGTTCGCGGCCAAGGCGCTGGTCGCGGCCGGGCTGGGGGCGGCGGTCGTGGTGGTGCTCGACGTGGTGCTCGGTGCCGCACTCTGGCCGAGCGTGCTCTTTCATGGAACTACCGACGGCGTCGATGCCGACTTCTGGCGCGGCATCGGGCGGGTGCTGTTG
>JBOGFL010000306.1:0-1523 GCA_050743285.1 Acidimicrobiia bacterium | reverse complement strand
GAGTTCGTCGCCCAACGCGCACTGATGGCGGAGTTGCTCGCCCGCCACACCGGCCAGCCGCTCGACCGGATCGAGCAGGACATCGACCGCGACTTCATCCTCCGGGGGAAAGAAGCGGTCGGCTACGGCCTCGTCGACGATGTGCTCGACCGGCCGGGACTGGCGGCGGTCGCGCCCTCGCCGAACGGAAAGGGCGGCGCCTAGGAGGCAGCGATCCAGGACCCGTGGAACCCGACGGGCACGCGCTGCGGGAGCGGCACCGTCGCAACCGGCACGGCGCCCGGATCCGACGCGTCGAGGATCACGAAGTCGCTCGCCTCGCGTCCGGCGTCGTACACGTACGTCATGATCCAGCCCTCGTCCTCCGCGGAGCCGTCGCCGGCCGGCACGAAGACCGGTTCGGCGGCCCCGCGCCCCGGCCCCACCTCGTAGCGGTCGGTGGCGCCGGTCTCGAGGTCGTACCGCAGCACTCCTTGGCTTCCCCCGGTGAGGGTGGTGATTGTCTCGAGTGCGTACCCGTACCGGTAGGGGAGTCCGGCGCGACGTTCGTCGAGACGCGGGAACTCGATGGGGCGGTCGTCGATCTGGGCTTCGGTGGCTGTGCCGGCGTCGGCATCGACAGTCCACCGCCACAATGTCGAGGCGGGAAAGTCGTTGCCGCCCTTCTTCCACAGGTCGGGGTAGCGCACCACGTCCATCACGACCCGTCCTTCGTCGTCGTAGGCGTTCATCGGGTGGAACACATAGCACGGGTCGATCTCGATCCAGCGGACCTCCGGGTCACCGCCCGATCTCGGCATCACGCCGAGACGGGCGCCGTAGGTTTCGTCCCAGCGGTACGGCATGCCGCCGCTCATCGCGAGCGCGAGGTCGAACACGACGGGCATGTCCATCCAGACGACGTGCTTCGCGCTCACACCGAAGTCGTGGATCATCGTGGGACCCTTCACCGTGATCGTTTCGCTCCGGACCAGGCTTCCGCTCGCGTCGACGACGTGGTACGTGAGGTACGGCGGGAAGAACCCGTAGCCAAAGAACACCATCTCACCTGTCTCGGGATCGATCTTTGGATGCGCGGTCATTGCCGTGGTCAGCGTCCCGTCGAAGTCGAAGGTACCGACGGTGTCGAGCTCAGCGGTCACTTCGGTCGGGAAGCTCGACTCCACCAGCGCGAGGAGACGACCGGCGTGCCCGATGATGTGGGTGTTGGCGGGACCATACGTGAGATCGACGTTGCCCTGGTCGTCGACGAACTGGCCTTCGCTCCGGAACTGCTTCGTCCGCACCCAGCGGTTGCGGAACCAATCCGCCTTGCCGTCCCGGAGCTCGACGCCATGGATCATGCCGTCGCCGAGGAACCAATGGGGCCGCGCCTCACCGGGTCGGGGGTTGGGCCCGTTCCGCAGGAATCGCCCGGCGAGCTCGGGCGGGATCGCGCCCTCGACGTCCAGGTCGGTCGCGGTCACCTCCTCGGTGACCGGGGCGTAGTTGCCCTGCATGTAGAAGGAGTCGCTGATCGCAGC
>JBOGFL010000305.1:0-4536 GCA_050743285.1 Acidimicrobiia bacterium | reverse complement strand
GCGCCACCGAGGTCGGTGAGGATGTCGCCGAAGAGATTGTCGGTGACGACGACGTCGTAGCGACCGGGATCGGCGACGAACGAGATACAGGCGGCGTCGACGTGCTGGTAGCCGGTCGTCACGTCGGGATGCTCAGCTGCGACGACGTCGAAGACCCGTTGCCACAGGTCGCCGGCGAACGTCATGACATTGGTCTTGTGCACGAGCGTCACGTCACGCTTCGAGCGCGTACGCGCCAGATCGAACGCGAAGCGGACGCACCGCTCGACACCCATCCGGGTGTTGACCGAGCCCTGGGTCGCGATCTCGTGCGGTGTCCCCTTTCGGAGAAAGCCGCCCTCGCCTGCGTAGCTCCCTTCGGTGTTTTCGCGCACGACGACCATGTCGATGTTGGGTGGCGCAAGGAACGGGCGCACGTTGACGAAGAGATCAAGCTCGAAGCGCATCCGCAGCAGCAGGCCGCGCTCGAGGACACCGGGCGGCACGTCGGGAGTGCCGACCGCGCCGAGGAGAACGGCGTCGAATCGCCGGATGTCGTCGAGCTCCTGGTCGGGAAGCACGTCGCCGGTGCGCAGGTAGCGGGCGCCACCGAGGTCGAGGGGGACCGCCTCGTAGGCGAGGCCGACCGCGTCGAGGCACTTCAGCGCCTCGGCCACGACCTCGGGGCCGATCCCGTCGCCCCCGATCACTCCAATCCGATGGCTCATCTGCCTCGTACTCTCCGGCAACGAAAAACCGCCCACCGAAGTGGACGGTCGAGAGCGAACGCCGGCGTCCGGCGCTCGCTAGAAAATGACGATGACGGTGTTCGCTCGCACTGCCACGGCATCATAGCGGTTTCCGACCCGGAGGTCCCGTGCGAAAGATCCTGATGATCGTCGGGGCCGTCGTGATCGTGCTCGTGGTCGGCGCGGTGGCGGTCTGGTATTTCGTCCTCAAGAGTGACCCCGAGCCCCGCACCGAGATCGAGGAGACGCCCGTCGTCGAAGGTGGCCCGATCGACGGCACATATGCCGTGCAACCGGGCGGCACCGACTCGTTCGTCGGTTACCGGGTCCAGGAGCAGTTCGCCGGTGCCGTCGTCGAGAGCACCGCCACCGGCCGGACGAGCGATGTCGAGGGCACACTCACGGTCAGCAACGGCGGGCTCAGCGTCGACGAGGTGGAAGTGACGGCCAACCTCACCACCCTGACCTCGGATCGAGAGATGCGCGACGCCCGCATCCGCACCCTGGGCCTCGAGTCCGAGATGTTCCCCGAAGCAACGTTCGTGCTTACCCGCCCGATGGAGACCGATACGGCACCGAAGCGGGGCGAGACCGTCAACGCCACCGCGATCGGCGACTTCACGTTGCACGGGGTCACCAAGCGCGTCCGAATCCCCGTCGAGGGCCGTTGGGACGGTCGATCGGTTCAGGTGGTTGGCAATCTCCCGATCGTCTTCGCCGACTACGGGATGGACGCACCGAACATCGGCGGCTTCGTGTCGGTGCGCGACGAGGGCGAGATGGAGTTCCAGCTCTTCTTCAGGGAGGCCTAGCCTGGGTCGATGAGTGACCCGACCTACCTGACCCCGCAGGCACTGGCCCGGCTGCGGGATGAGCTCGAAGCGCGCACCGGCCCGCTGCGCAAGGAGATCTCGCGGCGGATCGAGCGGGCCCGGGAGCACGGGGACATCTCCGAGAACGCCGACTACGACGCGGCCAAGAACGAGCAGGGCCTCAACGAGGCGCGGGTCCGGCAGCTCGAGCGGCTCATCCGCGACGCCGTGGTCGTCGACGGCTCCAACGGCGAAATCGTCGCCGCGGGCACGGTCGTCGAGCTGCGAATGGAAGGTGACGAGGGCCCCACGATGTACCTCGTCGGCTCGATCGAGGAGCGCCACGACGAGTTCGACGTGCTGTCGACGTCGTCGCCACTAGGACGGGCAGTGCTCGGCAAGGTGCCGGGCGACGTCGTCACCTACGAAGGACCGCGACGCGAGTTCGCGGTCGAGGTCGTGAGCGTCAGAGCGTGGCGGTGACCGGGGGCCGGATCGCCACCGTCATTCTCGCGGTTGCGCTCCTGGCTGGCGCGTGCGACGACGACGGCGGCAGCTCGGACTCCGCAACCGACGACGTCACGACCGACCTCGACGACGGAGATCTCTCCACCGGTGGCGTCCCGAGCGGCGACGGGCGGCAAACCGCGTGTGACCTGTTCACCGTCGGCGACGCCGAGGACCTGCTCGGTGGTCCGGTAGAGAACGAGATGGACACCGACGAGGCCCGGGCCTCGACGTGTGCCTACGTGCTCGACGACGACGCCACGGTGGCGATCGGCGTGGGCATCGGCACCTACGCCGATACCGATGCCGCAGAGAACGCCTTCCTCGGCGCGCGGGCGAACGCCCAGTTCGACATGCTCGATCCGCAGGACGTCGACGGTCTCGGTGACGAGGCCTACTGGGTCGCCGAGACCACGAACTTCACGCGCGTGATCGAGAGCGAGGAGCTGACCCTCGGCGAGCTCGAGGTGCGCGACGGCACGACCCTCGTGACCGTCTACCTCACGCCGCCCGACCAGGACACCGCCGAGCAGGCCGCCGGGCTCGTCCTGTCCTGAGTCCGAACGCGGTGGCGTCGCGGCGCCCCCAAAGAGTCGGGCGCCGGGACACCAAACGCGTGTTTCGTCACCCGTCGACACCCGTATCCTGGGATTCCCACAACCAACAAGGAACGCCGTGCCGAGCACGTTGTCGGAGAAAGTCTGGGAGCGCCACGTCGTGCGGCGGGAGGAAGGCGAGCCCGACCTCCTCTACGTCGATCTGCACCTCGTGCACGAGGTCACCTCCCCGCAGGCGTTCGACGGCCTGCGCATGAACGGCCGCACGGTACGCCGCCCCGACCTCACCGTTTCGACCATCGACCACAACAACGCGACCACCGGCCCGGGCGGGCCGCCGCCCGACGCCATCTCGGTCACCCAGATGGACGTATTGGCGCAGAACTGCGTCGAGTTCGGAATCCGGTTCTTCCCCATGGGCGACCCCAATCGGGGCATCGTCCACGTCATCGGCCCGGAAATGGGGCTGTCGCAGCCCGGCCTGCTCATCGTCTGCGGCGACAGCCACACTTCCACCCACGGCGCGTTCGGCGCGCTTGCGTTCGGCATCGGCACCAGCGAGGTCGAGCACGTGCTCGCCACCCAGACGCTTCCACAATCCAAGCCCGGAACGATGTCGGTCAACGTCGACGGCGAGTTGTCGGCCGGGGTATCGGCGAAAGACGTCGTGCTCGCGATCATCGCCCGCATCGGCACCGGCGGCGGCATCGGCTCGATCATCGAATACCGCGGTGACGCGATCCGCAGTCTCTCGATGGAAAGCCGGCTGACCGTCTGCAACATGTCGATCGAGGCGGGCGCCCGGGCCGGCCTGGTCGCGCCCGACGACACGACGTTCGCCTACCTCGAAGGCCGGCAATTCGCACCCCGGGGCGCGGAGTGGGAGCGGGCGCTCGACGATTGGCGCTCCCTCGCCACCGATCCCGACGCGTCATTCGACAAAGAGGTAACGCTCGACGCGGCGGAGCTGCGCCCTTCAGTGTCCTGGGGCACCAACCCCAGCCAGACCGTGACCATCGACGACCTGGTTCCCGATCCCGAGTCGTTCGTCGAGACCGCGCAACGGGAGGCGGCGACGCGCGCGCTTCGTTACATGGCCCTGATGCCCGGAACCCCGATGCGTGACATCGAAGTCGACACCGTGTTCATCGGCTCGTGCACCAATGCCCGCATCGAGGATCTGCGCACCGCCGCCGAGGTACTGCGCGGGCGCCAGGTCCGCAACGGGCTCCGCGCCATCGTCGTGCCCGGGTCGATGCGCGTGAAGGCGGAGGCCGAACAGGAGGGCCTCGACCGTGTCTTCGCCGATGCCGGGTTCGACTGGCGCCCCGAGGCGGGCTGCTCGATGTGCCTGGCCATGAATCCCGACCGCCTCGCCCCCGGCGAGCGTTCCGCCTCGACCACCAACCGCAACTTCGAGGGCCGGCAGGGAAAGGGCGGCCGCACCCATCTGGTGTCGCCGGCGGTGGCGGCGGCCACCGCGGTCGCGGGCCGCTTCACGACGCCGGCCGACCTGGAGGACAGCTGATGGAGCCGGTTTCGGAGTTCGTCGGCCGAGCGGTGCCGCTCGACCGCAGCGACGTCGACACCGATCAGATCATCCCCAGCGACTGGCTCCGGCGGGTCGAGCGAACCGGTTTCGGCGAAGGCCTGTTCTCCGAATGGCGCGAGAGCAGCGATTTCGTGCTGAACCAGGAGCACCACGAGGGCGCATCGATCCTGGTGGCGGGGCCAAACTTCGGCACCGGCTCGTCTCGCGAGCACGCGGTCTGGGCGCTCGAGGACTACGGGTTCGACGTCGTGATCTCGCCGCGCTTCGCCGACATCTTCCGCAACAACGCGCTGAAGGTCGGGCTCGTCCCCGTCGAGTTGCCGCGGCCGGTCGTCGATCGGATCATGAAGGCCGTCGAGGACGACCCGTCGATCGAGATC
>JBOGFL010000304.1:0-5159 GCA_050743285.1 Acidimicrobiia bacterium | reverse complement strand
TCCTCCAGCGGGGCTCGACCCGCATCATGCTCCGCGATCCCGGACCGGAATCCCTGCTGAGGTGGGGAATGGCGGTGGCGACCCGGCCCGTACCCGGCGACTTCGTGGCCGGCGACGCGACGCTTCTCGACCACTACCTGTCGGTCCACGCGATCGAGGACGTCACGTCCGGTGCCTATCGCGGGCACGCGGGACGGCTGGAAGCGGGCCGGCCCGGCGACCTGCGCGCCGTCACGCGCCAGCTCACCCTCGACCAGCCGCTCGGCGGTGACTCCTGTTTCACCGCGTTCCACTGCAGTGATCTCGACGAGGTTCTCGGCGCCCTCGGCGCCCGTGGCTATCGGGCCGCGCTGCTCGAGGCGGGCATCGCATCGGGACGGCTCAGCCTTGCCGCCTTCGCACTCGGCTGCGGCGCGACCGGTCTCACGTTCTTCGACGAAGCCGTTCGGCAGTTCTTCGGCGCCGACTCGTCGTGCATGCTCGTGACGTCGGTCGGGATTCCCGCATATCAGAACGCGGCGGGGGGCGCGCCCGGTTCGGCAACCGAGCTCCGCCACTTCGACGACCTCATGCTGCGACTCTCGCGCCAGCTGCACGGCGGCGGCGATTTCTGACTCAGGGAAGGCCGAGCGCGGAGTAGATCTCGCGGGTCGCGTTCGAGCGGTTGAGCGTGTAGAAGTGCAGCCCGGGCGCGCCGCCCTCGAGCAGAGTCGCCGACAGCTTCGTCGCCTCCTCTACTCCGACGCGCCGCACCGCTTCCGGGTCGTCACCGACCGCGTACAGCTTGGCGGCGAGCCATTCTGGAAACTCGGAGCCCTGGAGCTCGGCCATGCGTTTGATCGACTTGAGGTTCGTGACCGGCATGATGCCGGGAATCACTGGCTTGTCGATGCCGTGGGCACGCAGGCCATCCACCAGGTCGAAGTAGTGGCCGGCTTCGAAAAAGAACTGCGTGATCGCGAAGTCGGCGGCCTCGAGCTTCGCGGCGGTGCGGGCCCGGTCGCTCGCCTTGTCGGGCGACTTCGGATGTGGTTCGGGGTGCGCGGCGACGCCCACCGAGAAGTCGCCGATCGTTCTGACGAGCTCGACGAGCTCGATCGCATGGATGAGCTCGCCCGGAGCGAGCGAGCCGTCCGGAGGCGGATCGCCCCCGAGCGCCAAGATGTTGTCGACTCCGGCGTCGCGGTAGCGGGTGACGATCTCGGACAGCTCGTCCCGGGTGTGGGCGACGCAGGTGAGGTGGGCCATCGCCGTCATCGACGTGTTGCGGTTGATACCGACCACGATCTGGTGGGTCAGCTCGCGGGTCACGCCACCGAGGCGGTACGTCACCGACACGTACGAGGGCGCGAGCGGTTCGAGGTCCCGCAGCGCCTGCTCGAGGAGGCGTTCCCCTTCGGGCGTCTGGGGCGGGAAGAACTCGAACGAGAAGCTCGGGCCGCGGGCGAGAATCTCGTCGACCTTCGGCATGCACGCAGGGTAGCGGCGCGGTGAAGATGTCCGAAATGGACTTCGAGCTGCGGGACAGGGTTGCGGCACCCTTGGACGACGTCGAAGCGGCGCTCCTGAGCCCTGACTTCTTCGCGCGGCTCGGCGATCTCCCCAACATCGCAGCCCCGGAGCTGCTCGACCAGCAGGAGGACGGGACTGCGGTGGTTCGCCGGGTGCGCTACCGCTTCACCGGTGAAGTCTCGGGCGCGGTGCGTCGGGTGGTCGATCCCGACAAGCTCAGCTGGGTCGATGAGTGCCGCTACGACCGGGCCGCGCACCGGGCGACGCATCGCATCCTGCCCGACCAGTACGAGAAGCTCCTGCGTTGCAACTACGAGGAGATTCTCGAGGCCGACGGAAGCGAATGCGTCCGCGGCGCGATCGGTGAGCTCGCGGTGAAGGTGCCGTTGGTCGGAGGCCGGGTCGAGCGCGCCATCGTTGACGGTCTGCGTGAGCGGGCATCGGCCGAGGCCGAGGTGCTGGCAGAGCTGGCGGCGGGCACGTGACACGCGACGAATTCTCGCGATGGCTCGCCCTCTACGAGGAGGCGTGGCGTACCGCGGGAACGACGATGCTGGCAGAGCTGTTCGCGCCCGACGCCACGTACTCCGCGGGTCCGTACGAGGAGTTGCACCGAGGGCTCGACGCGATCGTCGAGCTCTGGGACGCGGAACGCGAAGGCCCCGACGAGGTGTTCACGATCGAGCGCGAAGTCGTGGCCGTCGAGGGTCGCACCGGGGTGGCGCGCGTGCACGTCGTCTACGGAGACCCGCCCGGTCAGGAGTACCGTGACCTGTGGATCGTCACCATCGACGGCGACGGCCGCGGCGTCAGCTTCGAGGAATGGCCGTTCTGGCCACCCGGCACCAACGGGACCGTCGCCGGCACCTGAGTCTCCTTTCACACCTTGGCGGCGCACAACTCTCGGGACTCCCGACAATGCAAAACGAGAGGGTCAGCGGCGGCGGTAGCCGCGGAACGTGCGCAGGCGCAGCGAGTTGGTCACGACGAAGACGCTGGAGAAGCCCATGGCCGCGGCCGAGATGAGCGGGCTGAGCAGGCCGAACGCGGCCAGGGGGATCGCGGCGACGTTGTAAGCGAAGGCCCAGAACAGGTTGCCCTTGATCGTGGTCAGCGTGCGCCGGGACAGGGCGACGGCGTCGGCCGCGGCCCGCAGGTCACCCGAGACCAGCGTGAGGTCGCTGGCTTCGATCGCCACATCGGTGCCGGTTCCGATCGCGATGCCGAGGTCGGCCTGGGCCAGCGCGGGCGCGTCGTTCACGCCGTCGCCGACGACGGCGACGCGGTGCCCCTCCTCCTGAAGCGAGCGCACAATGCCGATCTTGTCGCCCGGAAGTGTTTCCGAGACGACGCGGTCGATCCCGACCTCAGCCGCCACCTGCTCGGCCGGTGCCCGCCGGTCCCCGGTCACCATTACCGTCTCCAGACCCAGATCGTGCAGCGCGTCGATCGCCTCGCGTGAGGTTGCCTTCACCGTGTCGGCGACGACGAAGGCACCGTTGGCGGCACGTTCCCATGACGCGAACACGACGGTGTTGCCGGCGGCCTCGGCCGCGGCGGCCGCCGCCTCGAGTTCCGGCGGCACTTCGCGCATCAGGACGCGTCGGCCGACTCTGATGTCGACGTCGTCGACGGTCGCCCGGACACCCAGCCCGGCTTCGTTGGCGAACCCCGCCGGAGCGACGAGGTCGGCCCCCCGATCGCGCGCACCGGCGGCGATGGCACGGGCGATGGGGTGCTCGGACGCGTCCTCGGCCGAACCCGCCCGTCGCAGCAGCTGCGCCACGTCGGTACCGGTCGCCGCCACGACGTCGACCAGGCGCATGCGGCCCTCGGTGATCGTGCCGGTCTTGTCGAGCATGGCGGCGTCGACGGTGCGGGTCGCTTCCAGTACCTCGCCGCCCTTGATCACGATGCCGAGCTGGGCGCCCCGCCCGGTGCCGACCATGATCGCAGTGGGTGTCGCCAGCCCCAGCGCGCACGGGCACGCAATGATCAGGACGGCAACGGTGGCGGTGAACGCGCGATCGGCGCCGAGTCCGAGCGCGAGCCAAACAACGAGCGTGACCACCGCGATCATGAGCACCGCGGGCACGAACACCGCCGAGACCCGGTCGGCCAGGCGTTGCACCTGTGCCTTCGAGCCCTGCGCCTGCTCCACGAGGGTCGCGATCTGGGCCAGCGCGGTCTCGGCGCCGACCTTCGTCGCCTCGACGACAAGTCGCCCCGAAGTGTTGATCGTCGCGCCGAAGACCTCGTCACCCGGGCCGACATCGGCGGGCACCGGCTCACCGGCGAGCATCGAGACGTCGATCGCCGAACTGCCATCGACAACCCGCCCGTCGGTCGCGATCTTCTCGCCCGGCCGCACGACGAAGCGGTCGCCGACGCGTAGCGCTTCCACGGGCACTTCCTCGCCCGATTCGAGCGTGGCCGTCTTGGCGCCCAACTCCAGCAGCGCGCGCAACGCCTGGCCCGACCGGCGCCGGGCGCGCGCCTCGAAGAACCGACCCAACAACAGCAGCGTGACGATCACTGAAGCGGTCTCGAAGTAGACGTGGACCTGGTCGTCGCCGGAAAGGAGCGCGAAGCCCATGTCGGCCGACGTGTCGGCCGCGTCGAGGAACAGGAGCGCGACCACCGACCATGCGTAGGCGGCGAGCGTGCCGAGTGAGATGAGGGTGTCCATCGTCGTCGTGCCGTGGCGGAGGTTCACCAGCGTCGCCTGGTGGAACGGCCAGCCCGCCCACAAGATGACCGGCGTCGACAAGACGAACGCGAACCACTGCCAGCCGTCGAACGACAGCGCCGGCACCATCGAGATCAGGAGCACCGGGATCGTGAGCCCGATTGCGACCCACAGCCGGGGCCGGAGCTCGCGCAGCTCCTCCGCCTCGGGGTCGGCGGGGGGTTCGGCAGGCACGTCGAAGCCGAGCCCGGCGACGGTCGCGGTGAGGGCCTCGCGGTCGACCGCGCCGGGGTCGTAGGCGACCGTCGCCCGGTTCGAGGCGAAGTTGACCCCGGCTTCGGCGACGCCCGGCATCTTCGCGAGGGCGTGCTCGATGCGCGCCGCGCACGACTGACAGGTCATCCCCTGGATCGGGATCTCGAGTCGCTCGGTGGCCGCCGCCGTCTGCACCACACCTGCTACTATACCCCCCTACCCTATCGATTGTGAAAAGGAGCCACCCCGTGGCCGGTCGGGGCTACAGCCTCCAGAAGGACGAATACCAGGCTCGCCTGCGCCGCATCGAAGGCCAGGTGCGCGGACTCCAACGCATGGTCGACGAGGACGAGTACTGCATCGACGTCCTCACCCAGATCGTCTCCGTCACCAAGGCGTTGCAGAGTGTCGGCCTGGGCCTCCTCGACGAGCACCTCCGGCACTGCGTCCGTGACGCGGCCGAGGCGAGTCGGGCCGAAGGCGACGCCAAGGTCCAGGAAGCGGTACGTGCGGTGGAACGCCTGCTCAAGGTGTAGGCGGCACCCCTTCGGTGCCAGACTGCTTCCGATGCCCCCTGAGAAGTTCCAGTGGAAGCACCTGTACGAGGAGGTCGTCACCACCGGCCTGTGCACCGGCTGCGCCGGCTGCGTGATCGTCTGCCCGCACGACGTGCTCGGATACCGCGACGACAGCGGCGTGTACC
>JBOGFL010000303.1:0-1933 GCA_050743285.1 Acidimicrobiia bacterium | reverse complement strand
CCCCTGACGTTGTCGGCGCCCCCGGCCGGCCTCACCGGCATGGGGCGCGGCATGGCGGGGGGCGCCACCGAGTTGCTCGAGATCTGGCCGACGCTCGTCGACAAGGCACTCGTCGATCCGTTCGTGACCGTCACAATGGAGACCGTGTAGATGGCGCGACTGCAACTCCGGGAGCTGTGCGGGTACCGCGCCGGCGACAAGGGCGACATCGCCAACGTCGCGCTGTTCGCCGACGATGCCGAGGTGTACGACGTCATCGTGAGGGAAGTGACCGCTGCGCGCGTGCGCCGTCACTTCGACGGCACGGTCCGCGGCGACGTCGTGCGTTACGAGGCACCGAACGTGCTCGCGCTCAACTTCGTGATGCAGGAGGCGCTGGGCGGCGGGGGGCCCCGGTCGCTACGTTCCGACAACCTCGGCAAGACGCTGGGCGGCACGCTCGTCAGACTCGAGATCGACGTGCCCGAGAGCCTGGCCGGGCGCCGGCGGCCACGCCCCGACGTGGCCTGGGCCGACGACATCCTCGACCGTCTCCCGCCGCGCTGACTCCTCGTTTGTACGTTCCGGCCGCAGATATGGGCCCGCGTGCACGAACAGGAGGAGGGTCAGGCGCCGACCGGCTCTTGCGGGCCGCGGGGGTCGAACTGCTCGACCCGGTCGCGCCCCCGTTCCTTGGCGAGATACATGGCGGTGTCGGCGTCGCGCAGGACAGCTTCGGGCTCCCCCGTGCCGGTCGCGATACCGACACTCGTCGTGACCACGACCTCGCGTTCACCGATGGCGAGGGGCTCCCGCACGACCCGCAAGACGCGCTCGGCGATCTCGACGGCTTCGTCGGGTTCGGAGAGGTGGTCGCAGACCAGGACGAACTCGTCTCCGCCCAGCCGGGCGACGAGATCGCCGGGACGGGTCACCGCCCGCAAGCGACGGCCGATCTCGACGAGAACCCGGTCGCCGGCCACATGACCGTGACTGTCGTTCAGCAGCTTGAACCGATCGAGGTCGAGGAACAGGACCGCGGTGACCTCGGTGTCGATACGTCCGATGGCCGCCAGCCGGTCGATGGCCTCGGTACGGTTGGGGAGGCCGGTGAGAGGGTCGCGTCGAGCGGCTCGGGCAAGGTGCGTCACCTCGCGTTCGCGGGCGATCGCGATTGCGGCGACACTGCCGGCGAGCGAAAGGATCTGATGATCCGCGGGTGAGGGCAGGCTCCGGTCGCGGCGCAGCACGAGCAGGTCGCCGAGGGCGTCACCGGTGGCGACGCTCAACAGTGGTGCCACCCACGCGCTGCGGAAACCGTCGGCAAGAAGGGCCCCTCGGGCGCCCGAGGTCGCCTCGGTCAGGTCTTCGAGATCGCGGGTGAACACGTCCTCGGCGAACGGCTCCGGCGGCAGCGAAGGCTGGATCTCGAGGGCATGGATGGCTTCGGCTCCGAGGTTCGGCGCCGCGAGTACTTCGACGGGCCGGTCAGCCGGGCCGGGAGCCGTGAGCACGCACACACCGTCGGGGATGACGTGCTCGACCATCCCGACCACGCTCACGAGCGTCTCTTCGAGTGGTGCGCCCCGGGCTACCTGCTCGAGGATGTTCGCCTCGTCGGCAGCCAGCTGCTCGGCGCGTTTGCGCTCGGTCACATCACGCGCGTTCACGATCATGCCCTGAACCGCGGGGTCGTCGAGCCGGTTCTGCGCGACGGCTTCGATCCAGACGTAGGAGCCGCTCTTGTGTCGCAGCCGCAACTCGATCGGCTGGGTCGGCGCGCCACCGATCAATTGCGCGGCGAACGCGGCCGCAATTGGCTCCCGGTCTTCGGGGTGGATCAGGTCGAGAGCACGTCGGCCGATGAGGTCCGAGGGCTCGTACCCGAGCACACTGAAGTGAGACGGGCTCGCGTACGCGAAGCATCCGTCGGTATCGAACAACGCCACCAAGT
>JBOGFL010000302.1:0-2578 GCA_050743285.1 Acidimicrobiia bacterium | reverse complement strand
TAACAGACCTGGTCGAAGCGCTCGACGTGTTGGCAGCTCGACGGGAAGCGCGGCCCCGCCACCCCGGCGTTCACGATCACAGGAATGTCGAGCTCGATGCAGGTGGCGTAGATGGCGTACATCTTCGGGTCGTCGACCGGAACCTGCGGCAGGCAGCCGGCCGGGAAGACGGTGACGGCGGCGATGTCGTGAAGATCCTTGGTCTTGCGGACCTTACGGACCGCGCCCATCACGTCGTTGGGATCGCTCTCGAGAGAGAGGTGCACGCGCTTGGGGTCGCGCCTCTTGGCCGCGATTGCCTGGTCCGACAGGCCGAACAAACCGGCGGTCACGTTGAAGCGGTCCATCTCCCCGAACGCGACGTCGATCGGGTCCTCGCCCTCTTCGGCACCCTCGGGGACGTCCTTGAACATGTACTCGGCCGGGAACGTGAACGACTCCTTGGTCTCGCGGTCGCGAATCCCCTGCATCAGGTACTCGTAGACCGCCTTCTTGTCCTGCATCGGGAAGCCGATCATCAAGTCGATGACGCCGATGTCCCGGGGGTAGGCCACGTCGCTGCTCCTCTGCTCTGTGATGTCGATTCTCCCGCGTCCGGGCCTGGCGCGCATTTGATCTCTGGTCGCGGCTTGCGCCGCTCGGCCACCGCCGGCGCCGGCGACCATCCTGTCGTCGCCACCGGCATGACGATCCGCGATTCTCGCGCTCATCAGGCCGAGTAGTTCCCGGGCGCTCGCCCGGCACCGCCCCTGTGGCAGGCTTGGTGGCGATTCGAGGGGGACGCATGCACGATCTGGTGGTTCGCGGCGGCACGATCGTCGACGGCACGGGGGCGGCCTCGTACACCGGCGACGTGGCGGTCGACGACGGCCGCATCACCGCGGTCGGCAAGGTCGAAGCCGATGGCCGCAAGGTCATCGACGCCACCGGCCGGCTCGTCACCCCCGGCTTCGTCGACATCCACACGCATTACGACGGTCAGGTCACCTGGGATCCGATGCTCGTGCCGTCGTCGTGGCATGGCGTCACCACGGTGGTGATGGGCAACTGTGGCGTCGGCTTCGCGCCCGCCCGCCCCGACCGGCGCGAGTGGCTCGTCGGCCTGATGGAGGGTGTCGAAGACATCCCCGGCGCCGCGCTGGCGGCGGGGATCGAGTGGAACTGGGAGACGTTCCCCGAATTCCTCGACTATCTCGAGCGCCAGCCCCTCGGCCTCGACATCGGAACGCAGGTCCCGCACGGTGCCGTCCGCGGCTATGTGATGGGCCAGCGTGGTGCCTGCAACGAGCCCGCCACCGCCGACGACATCGCCGCAATGGCCAAGATCGTAAGGGAGGGCGTCGAGGCCGGCGCGCTCGGCGTGTCGACGTCGCGCACGATCGCGCACCGCGCCATCGACGGTGAGCCCGTGCCCGGCACGTTCGCAGCCGAAGACGAGTTGTTCGCGCTCGGTGGCGCCCTCGGCGAAGCCGGCACCGGCGTGTTCGAGCTCGCACCCGCCGGCGTCATGGGCGAAGACCTCGCGGCCTCCGACCGGGAGATGAACTGGATGCGCCGCCTCGCCGGCGAGACGGGCCGCCCGGTCACGTTTGCGCTGCTGCAGCACGATTTCGACCCCGACCAGTGGCGCCGCATGCTCGATCTCGCGCTCGAGGTGTATGACGAGGGCATCCCGATCCGCCCGCAGGTCGCGGGCCGACCCCTGGGCCTGCTGCTCGGGCTCCAGACGTTCCACCCGCTGAGCAAGCGGCCGACCTTCCAAGCGCTCGAGCCGCTGCGACTCGACGAGAAGGTGGCGCGGATGCGCGACCCGGAGGTGCGGACGCAGCTGCTCGCCGAGACCCCGAAGCAGGACGACCGCATGGCGTTCATCGGTCTCGGGCTCGACCGCATCTTCCCCCTCGGCGACCCGCCCGACTACGAGCTCCCGCCGGAGGCGAGCATCGAGGCCGCCGCGGTTCGCGCGGGCCGGGACCCGACCGAAGCGCTCTACGACCTGCTGCTCGCACAGGACGGTCGGGAGCTGCTGCTGCGCCCTCTGCTCGGTTACAGCCGGTTCACCCAGGACCCGATCCGCGAGATGATCCTCCATCCCGCCAGCGCGCTCGGGCTCGGTGACGGCGGCGCGCACGTCGGCGCCATCTGCGACGCCAGCATCGAGACGTACATGCTCACGCACTGGGTGCGCGACCGCAGCCGGGGCGAGCGGCTGCCCGTGGAGCTTGTCATCCGTAAGATGACGCACGACACCGCGTCGCTGTACGCGCTCAACGACCGGGGCACGCTGGCACCGGGACAAAAGGCCGACCTCAACGTGATCGACCTCGAGCGGCTGACGCTGCGACGGCCGGAGATGCGTTACGACCTGCCCGCGGGCGCGCGCCGGCTGGTACAGGAGGCCGACGGGTACGATGCCACCATCGTCAGTGGCGAAGTCGTACGCCGCGACGGGTGCGACACCGGCGCCCGGCCGGGCGCGCTCGTCCGCGGTCCCCAGTGACCACAGCCGACCTCGCCGAGACCGCGCCCGTCGGGCAGACGATCGATGCGTCCCTCATGCACCGTAGAGGTGCATGAG
>JBOGFL010000301.1:0-2667 GCA_050743285.1 Acidimicrobiia bacterium | reverse complement strand
ATCCTGAACTTCTGGCAACAGGCCGCCACCGCATTCCGGGGCGACGGGCACCAGCAGGCCTGGGACGCCGGCTTGGTGGTCGCGCCCTACGGCGACGACGTGATCGGGACGCTGCTCGACGGGGTGGACGCGGTCGTGGACGCCGACGAGCGCGCCGCCATCAGGCGGGCCAACGCCACCCTCACCGCCTACCTCTTTCTCCTCTATTTCGACACCCGGGCCGGCTACCAGGACACCGGTCCGTACCCGCTGGCGGACGGTCGGGTGCTTCTCGTCCGCGACTTCTCCGAGTTCGGCGTGTCGCACTTCCCGTGGAGCGAGGCGGTCGGCGGCGAACTGCCGTACTCCAACCTCCCCGCCGCGCTGGTGCTCGAGGGCGTGGACGTCCAGGTGAACGACTGGGGGACCGCGATCACCACCCCCGACGACTACCTCTCCCGCCTCGTCGGGTTCGGGCTGTTCACCACCGACCACGGCGGCCTCGATCCCGTCCCCCTCACCGAGCTCGGCGACATCACCGCGGCCGTTCGGGGCGCCACTCGCTCGCTGTACCGCCTCGTTGCCGGCATGTCCCAGAAGGAGAAGATCGACGCCGGCGCGTACGTCTACTTCACGTTCCTGCGCCCGTTCGCCGATGTCGCCGGCGTCGCCGAGCACGTCGACTGGACGGTGCCCCGCGACAGCCTCGACGTCTACGAGGCGCTGTGCCAGGTCGAGCACCTCCCGCCGCCGGAGACCGACGCGGTGGTGCCGTACTACACGCCCGTGCCCTGACGCCGCGGCGCGTTCGCCGGCCCCGGCACCGCATTCGGCCCGGTACGGTGAGCGCCGTGATCGTGAGCACACCGGCCGACGAGGCCCGCCACCCCGCCGGCGAGGGCGAGTACTTCAACGAGTCGTGGTACTTCGACTTCTCGCGTGCCGACGGCACCGGCGGCTACGTGCGGCTCGGCCTGTACCCGAACCAGGGCGTCGCCTGGTACTGGGCGTACGTCGTGTCACCCGAGCACGGGCTCCTGGCGGTGCGCGACCACGAGGTGGCGCTCCCGAAAGGAGACCAGCTCGACGTGCGCGCCGACGGCCTGTGGGGCGAGCTGGTGTGCGAGACCGCGATGGAGCACTGGGGGATCGGCCTCGAAGCGTTCGGGGTGCGGCTCGACTCGCCGGGCAACGCCTACGACGGCGAACGAGGCGAGCGCCTCCCGGTCGGCCTCGACCTCGAATGGGAGGCGTACTCGCCTGTCTACGACTACCCGTATCCCGACGGGCACCTCGGCGCGCACTACGAGCATGCCGGCATCGTGCACGGTGAGCTGCTCATCGGCCCGGATCGGATCCCGTTCGAAGGGCGCGGTGAGCGCGACCACTCGTGGGGCTGGCGCGACTGGTGGATCTTCGGCTGGCACTGGACGTCGTTCCAGATCGGCGAAGCGCTCGCGGTCAACTTCGTGCGTCCCGAGGGCGGCGACACCGCCCTCGGTTACGTGTGGCGGCCCGGTGAGCTACAGCCCGTCCAGCAGGTGATGGTGGAGCTCCATCCCGGTGCCGACGGCATCCCGACCGCGGCCCGGTATGTGATCGACGGCGCGCTCGAGATCGGCGTCGAGGTGGTGGCGCCCGCGCCCGTCCCCCTCGTCGCGCCGGACGGTCGTACGTCGCGGTTCCCGCGTGCGCTGTGTCGCTACACGACCGAGGCGGGAACCGGCACCGGCTGGGGCGAATGGCTCCAGGTCGGCGAGCCGGTGGCGAAATGACGTTCCGCGGCACGCTGGCCGCGATCTACACCGCGCCCAGTGAGGGTGACCCGACCGTGGATCACGCGCAGGTGCGGGCGGTTGCCGGTGTCGGGCTCGACGGCGACCGCTATGCCGCCGATCGCAAGGAAGGCAAGCACTCATTCACGCCCGGCACCGGGCGAGAGGTGACACTGATCGAGCGGGAGGCCGTCGCCGCGGTTCGGAACGAGACATGCATCGACGTGAGCGAGTCACAGACCCGGCGCAACCTCGTGACCGAAGGAGTGCCGCTCAACCACCTCGTCGGTCACGAGTTCATGGTCGGCAAGGTGCGGTTGCGCGGTGTGCGCCTGGCCGAGCCGTGCGCGTACCTCGAGGGTCTGGTGGGTGAGAAAGGTCTGCGCAAGGCGTTCGTGCACCGCGGCGGGCTGCGGGCCGAGATCGTCGAGGGCGGCACGCTGCGCGTCGGCGACTCGGTGGAGCCGGTCGCATGAACGATCGCACGAAGAGCGCGGTTCGCACGCTCGCGCTGGGCCGGCTGGGCATCGGCATTGCCGCCCTGGCGCTGCCGGGAGTCGTCGGGCGGGCCTGGATCGGGTCGAGCGGCGGCGGCCGCGGCGTCAAGGCGCTCGTGCGCGCGTTCGGTGCCCGCGACGCGGTCATCGCCGTCGGCACGCTGATCGCGCTCGACGACAACCGCCCGGTGTCGCACTGGCTCTGGTTCGGCGCCGCCGTCGACGCGGTCGACGCCGCCGCCACCGTCCTCGCGTTCGGCAACATCCCGACTCGGTCGCTGGTCTCGGTGGCGGCGATGGCGGGCGCCGGCGCCGCCACCCAGATCCGCCTCGCCCAGCAGGCCGAAGCGGAGATCGACGCCGTCCCCGAGTCCGTCTAGACGATGCGTCCCTCATGCACCGTAGAGGTGCATGAG
>JBOGFL010000300.1:0-6740 GCA_050743285.1 Acidimicrobiia bacterium | reverse complement strand
GTGCAGGTTCGAGGGGTCGATGGCGATGCCGCCTGCTCGGCGGGCGGCGCGGCCACCCTCTCAGCCCGGCTTGCCCGAGCTCCCCCGTGGGGTACTGCCGTCAGGCTAGCGGTAGTTCCCGGTGTGGCCCATCGAGAATTCGCCGGGCTGAGGGAACAGCGCCAGTCCGTGGGGACCGGAGCCGGTGGTCGGGATCGTCCGGATCAACGCACCGGCTGTCGTGTCGATCACGTAGACCTCGTTGTCGTAGCGGCCCGACAGCCACAGCTGGGTGCCGTCGGTGGACACGCCGCCCATGTCGGGGCTGCCGCCGATCGCCCAGTGGTCGAGCAATGCGCCGGTGTTGAAGTCGAGAACCGACACCGACCCGTCGAGCCGGTTGCTCACGTAGAGCTTGCTCGCGTCCCGGCTCGGATAGAGGCCGTGGGCGCCCTGGCCGGTCTCGGTGAAGCCGACCTCGGTCATCGTCACCGGGTCGATGATCGAAACGCCGGCCCGCACGTGGTTGGCGACGTAGAACTTCGAACCGTCAGGCGAGAGCTTGACATCGATCGGCTCGCCGCCGACCTCGAGCTCACCGGTCACGGTCAAGGACTCGAGGTCGACGCGTACCACCCAGCCTGAGAACTCGCAGCTGAACAACGCGGTCTTGCCGTCGGCGGTGAAGTCAGCGTGGTTGACACCTGCGTGGGGGATCGACAGGTTGCCGATCGGTGCCCACGTGTCGGGGTCGTAGAAGTCGAGCCGCATGTCACGTTCGGCCACCACGATCGCCTTGGAGCCGTCGGGAGTGAAGTAGAGGTTGTACGGGTCCTGGATCGGAAACGACGCGCCGGGCTGGCCGGTCACCGGATCGATCGGAGTCAGTGTGTTCCCGATGTTGTTGTTGACGTAGAGCGTCGACAGGTCCCAGGACGGCACCACGTGCTGGGGTAGCGCGCCGACGTTGAACGTGTCGATGATCTGGAACGTGTTCGCATCGATGACGTCGACCGTTGCGGAGTCGTTGTTCGGCACGTAGGCGCGCGTCGGGGCGTTCGCCACCGCCGGGCTCAGGTCGTCAGCGCTGAGCGTGTTCGCATAGACATTGGTCGGCCCGGGCAAGGACTCGGTGGCCTCGACGTCGGGGTCGGGCGGGACCGGCTCGCCGCCGCCGTGCCCGGAGTCGGCGGTCACCTGCGCCTTGCGGTCGCTGTTGTCGTCGTCCCGGCCCGCGCACGACCACACGACGACGCCGAGCGCGATGACGAGCGCGGACGCCTGAACGACATAAATGCGGGCGCGATGCGACATGGAGTTCAAGGGGGTACGGCGCGCCACAATACGCCTGCGGGGCCGGAACGTGGGATCACGGCGATCACGAGGACGTCGTGCACATCGACGAGCCCGACGTCGGGCTGCGGACGATCATCGCAGTCCATTCCACCGCACTGGGCCCCTCGCTCGGCGGCATCCGCTTCTGGACCTACCCGCGGGAGGGAGACGCCTTCGCCGAAGGGCTGCGACTCTCGGAGGCAATGACCCTCGACGCCGCCGGCGCGGGCTCCACCCGGGCCGGCTCCGCACCGACGCCCTGCTGGGCGCGCTCGGTCAGACGCGGCCGGCGTCGAGCAGCGCGTCCAGCGGCGAGAGGTCGTAGGGAGGGCCGAACTGGACGATGAGGTGCTGGGCGCCGGCTTGGAGGTAGTCCTGCCACTCGTCGACCTCGCCGGGGCTGATGAGCACCGTGCGCTCGATCTCGGCCGGATCCCGGTCGAGCCGCGCGCACCACTCGTCGAGCACCCCGCTCTTCTGGGCGAAGTGCTCGGGCGGGCCGAACGTGTTCCAGAGCTCGGCGTGCTGAGCGACCAGTCGCAGCGTCACCTTCTCGCCGGATCCGCCGATGAGGATCGGGACCCGACCGACCGGAGGCGGGTCGAGCTCGTCGAGCCGGTGCTCGATGCGTCCGATTCCCGCCTCGAGATCCCGCAGCCGGCCGGCGGCGGTGCCGAACTCGTAGCCGTACTCCTGGTAGTCACGGTCGAACCAGCCGCTGCCGAGGCCGAGGACGAAGCGACCGCCCGACAAGTGGTCGATCGTCCGCGCCATGTCGGCGAGCAGGTCGGGATTGCGGTACGACTGGCATGTCACCATCGAGCCCAGCCGGGCGTGCCGAGTGTCGACGGCCATTGCCGCCAACAACGCGTACGCCTCGAAATGCGGGCCGTCGGAACCGCCGTAGAGCGGAAAGAAGTGGTCCCAGTTCCATATCGAGTCGACACGGAGCTCGTCGGCGACGCGCCACGCGTTGCGGTACTGCTCGATCGTCGTGTGCTGCTGGTGGAGCTGGACGCCGACCAGAAACCTTCGCCGGCCGATACTCGCCGTCACTGGATTCTCCTCTCGCGGACGCGCGTACGCTACCCGGCACCATGACGCTCAAAGACCGGACTGCGATCGTCGGCGTCGGCGCGACTCCGTACTACCGGCGCGGACAATCGGCTCCGCAGACCAACCTCGAGCTCGCCGGCAAGGCGATCCTCGCCGCAGTCGAAGACGCCGGACTCACGATCGACGATGTAGACGGGTTCGGCCTCTACAGCTTCGGACTCGGTGGCGACACGTCGCTGATGGCGCAGACACTCGGCATTCCCGAGGTTCGCTTCACGGCCATG
The DNA here is from genome assembly GCA_050743285.1 of Acidimicrobiia bacterium. Taxonomy (GTDB): domain Bacteria; phylum Actinomycetota; class Acidimicrobiia; order IMCC26256; family JACDBD01; genus JBOGFL01. Next base: position 4,086 of record JBOGFL010000300.1, on the reverse strand, counting down.
CTGACCGGTGGGGGCGGCGGTGCCGCCGGTTCGGTCGGGTTGGCCGCGGCCGGGATCTCCGCGGGGATGGCCGAGTGTGTCGTCAGCGTCATGTCGCTGCAGCAGGTCGCGACCCGGTTTGGCGCGTCGTTCGCGCCGCGCCGACAACAAGGCGCGCAGTACGCCGCGCCTCCGTCGCCGGAGAAGGACTTCATCGCGCCCTCGGGCCTGATGGGGCCCGGGCAGATGTTCGCCGTGCTCGCCCAACGACACATGCATCTGTACGGCACCAAACGCGAGCACTTCGCCGAGATCGCGACGTCGACCAGGGCGAACGCAATCCGGCGCGAGACGTCGATCATGCGCGAACCACTGACGCTCGACGACTACTTCGCGGCGCGGATGATCGCCGACCCACTGTGTCTCTTCGACTTCTGTCTCGAGTGCGACGGCGCAGTCGCAGTGGTCACGACCACCGCGGAGCGAGCCCGCGACCTGCGCCACCCGCCGGTGTACGTGTTGGCCTCGGCCAACGGCGGTATGGGCAGGTGGGGTCAGGCGATCACGTGGATGAACATGCCCGACGAATACTTCACCTCTTCCGGTCACCGCCCGGTCGCCCAGCGCCTTTTCGCCATGGGCGGCGTCGGACCCGAGGACGTCGACGTGGCCGAGATCTACGACCACTTCAGCCCGATGGTGCTCATGCAGCTCGAGGACTACGGGCTCTGCCCGATCGGCGAGAGCGGCCCGTTCGTCGCCGACGGCAACATCCGCTGGCCCACCGGATCGACACCCGTCAACACCCATGGCGGCAACCTGTCGGAGGCCTACATCATCGGCATGACGCACGTAAAGGAGGCCGTCGAGCAGTTGCGCGGGACGGCCGTCAACCAGGTCGAAGGAGCCGAGGTCGCGCTGGTCACCGGCGGGCCGGCGTCGATCCCGGTGAGCTCCCTCTTGTTGAGGCGCTGACGTGGCCGCCTTCGAGCACGTCCCCGGTACTCCGCCCGAGTCGGTCATCGAGCTGACGCCCAACGAGTGGACGCTGCCGTTCTGGGAGGCTACGGCTGACCATCGCCTCGTGGTCCCCCGCTGCACCGGCTGCGGCGCGTACCGGATGCCACCGGGCCCGTTCTGCCATGTCTGTCGCATGCAAGACATCGAGTGGGTCGAGCAGTCGGGGCGCGGCGAGGTCTACAGCTTCACCGTGATTCGTCACGGCGTGATCCCCGACGTGAAGGAAGCGCTGCCGTTCGTCGCCGCCGTTGTCGAGTTGCCGGACACGGGTGGTGTGCGGCTTGTCGCCAACATCGTCCAGTGCGAGCCCGAGGCCGTGCGCATCGGTATGCCGGTCGAGCTCTTCTGGAACGACGTGCGCGAGGGCGTTTCGATTCCCTGCTTCCGACCGGCTCGAGGAGCTGACGACGACGGGTAGGTGCGCTCGTCACCTGCGCGGCGCCGTCCTGGTCTCCACGCCGGTGTGTCAACGCAGTGGCGCTAACGTCCCAGCCGGATGAAGCCGGCGCCCTTCGAGTACCACGCCCCCGAGATTGTTGACGATGTGGTCGGTCTGCTCGCCGAACACGGTGACGAGGCCAAGCCGCTCGCCGGTGGGCAGAGCCTGGTGCCGATGCTGGCGATGCGGCTCACGCGCTTCGAGCACCTTGTAGACCTGCAACGGGTCGACTCGCTCGCCGGCGTCTCCCGCGAAGACGGTCACCTGCGCGTCGGCGCGATGACGCGCCAGCGCGAGCTCGAGCGCAGGGCCGAGGTCGGTGATGCGGTGCCGTTGCTCGCCCGGGCGACGCCCCTGGTCGGCCACTTCCAGATTCGTAACCGCGGCACCGTCGGCGGCTCGCTTGCGCACGCCGATCCGGCGTCGGAATACCCGGCCGTGGCGGTCGCACTCGACGCCGAGTTCGAGGTCGTCGGGGGTGGCGGCCTCCGGCGCGTCGCCGCGTCCGAGTTCTTCGTGTCGACCTGGACCACCTGCCTGGAGCCCGACGAGGTTCTCGTTGCCGCCCGCTTCCCCGTTTGGGGGGGCCGGTGCGGGTTCGCGGTCGACGAGGTCGCGCGGCGGCACGGCGACTTCGCGCTCGCGGGGGTCGCGTGTGCGGTGACCCTCGACGAGCGGGGCGCAGTCACGCGGGCCGGGATCGGGCTGTTCGGAATGGGCTCTACTCCGGTGCGGGCGGCCGCGGCCGAAACCGCGCTCATGGGCAACGCCGTCGCCGACGCCGATCTCGACGATGTTGGAGCCCTCGCCGCGCGCGACGCCGAACCGCTCGACGACGTGCATGCAACCGCCGGCTACCGACGCGCAGTCGGCGCCCACCTCGTAACCCGCGTCGTGGGACGGGCGCTGGCGGAGGCCGCCCGTGAGTGACCACCCGCTGGCGCTGACCGTCAACGGCGAATCGCGCCGCGCGCACGTGGACGCGCGCCGCACCCTTGCCGACTTCCTCCGCGAGGATTGCGGGCTCACCGGGACTCATCTCGGTTGCGAGCACGGCGTGTGCGGGGCGTGCACTGTCCTCGTCGACGGAGACGCGGTGCGGTCGTGCCTGATGTTCGCGGTGCAGGCCGACGGCGCTGATATCACGACGGTGGAGGGTCTCAGCCCTGCCGACGGCAGCCTGTCGCCGGTGCAGGAAGCATTTCGCGAGGCCCACGGTCTGCAGTGCGGCTTCTGCACGCCGGGATTCGTCGTGTCGGTCCACGCACTGCTCGCGGAGAGCTCCGATCCGTCCGACGCCGAGATCCGCGACGAGTTGTCCGGCAACCTCTGTCGCTGCACGGGCTACCAGGGAATCGTGCGGGCGGTGCGAGCCGCCGCCGACGCGCGGCGCGGCGCGTCATGACAGTTCCCGCCGGTCGCTTCGTCGGTCAGTCGGTCAGGCGTCGTGAAGATCCCCGCCTGCTGACCGGCCGGGGACAGTTCGTCGACGACGTCGTGGTCCCGGGCATGCTTCACGTCGCGTTCGTGCGCAGCCCGGTGGCCCGGGCGCGTATCACCCACCTCGACGTGGCCGCGGCCCGCGCGCTCCATGGTGTGCACGCCGTCCTCACCGGCGCCGATCTCAACCCCGGCGCCGGCACCATGCAGCCAACGCTGTTCGTCTCGGGCCCGCAAGCGGCCGGGCCGCGAGCTCCACTGCGGCCGCTCGCCGACGGCGACGTCCGCTTCGTCGGTGATCCGATCGCGCTGGTCATTGCCGACGACCGCTACCTGGCCGAGGACGGAGCCGACCTGGTCGAGGTCGACTTCGACCCGCTGACGCCACTTGTCGACGCGCAGGCCGCGCTGGCGGCCACCGACGACCCCGTGCACTCCGAACTGGGATCGAACGTCGCACTCGAGATGGGGACGCCCGCCGACGCCGATCTCGACGCGATTCTCGTTTCAGCGGCCCACGTCGTCACCGAGACGTTCGTCCAGCACCGGCAGACCAACGTGCCGATGGAGACGAGGGGGACGGTGGCTGCGTTCGATCCGGCCACGCGCGAGCTGCGCGTATGGATCTCGACGCAGAACCCGCACGAAGTGCGCCTGGCGCTCTCGCGTGTGACCGGCGTGCCCGCGAACCTCGTGCGGGTCTCGATGGGCGACGTCGGGGGCGGCTTCGGTCAGAAGTACTTCACGCCGCGGGAGGAGCTGACGGTGGCGCTGGCCGCGGTTCGCGTCGGTCGAACCCTCAAATGGATCGAGGACCGGCGCGAGAACCTCCTCGCCGCCAACCATGCTCGCGCTGACGAAGCCACCGTCACGATGGCCGTCGACGACGGCGGGCGCATCCTGGCGGCGTCGATCGACCACATCGAAGATGTGGGCGCCTACCCGGTCGGCGGCACCGGCGGCACCGGATTCTTTGTGGCAATGCTGCTCCCCGGTCCGTATCGGATCCCGAAGGTCCGGTGGCGCACGCGCGCGGTGTGGACGAACACGTGCGGTCGGGGCGCGTACCGCGGCCCGTGGATGTTCGAGACCGTCGCGCGCGAGCAGATGATGGACGTCGTCGCGCGCGAGATGGGCCTCGACCCCGCCGAGTTCCGGCGTCGAAATGTGGTGCGGGCCGGCGACCTGCCCTACACGACCGCGACCGG
>JBOGFL010000299.1:0-2469 GCA_050743285.1 Acidimicrobiia bacterium | reverse complement strand
ACCCTGGCCGCGAGCATCTCCCGGGCGCTCTCGCGGTCCATCCCTGTGGCGTACTTCCTCACCTGCGGCGTCGTGAGCCGCTGCGCCAATTCGGCGTCCGACAGCGGACCCATGCGCGCCGAGGGCGGGATGAGCCGGCACGCGAAGGGAGGCGTCGGCACGCCATTCGGGGACAGGACCGTGACCAGCGCTTCGCCGGTTCCCAGACTGGTGAGGGTGGACTGGATGTCGTAGAACGGCGTCTTCGGGTACGTGCGCGCGGCGGCCCGGAGCGCCTTCTCGTCGTCGGGCGTGAAGGCTCGCAGCGCGTGCTGCACACGGTGGCCGAGCTGGCCGAGCACCGTGGCCGGAATGTCCTTGGGACTCTGCGTGATGAAGAAGACGCCCACGCCCTTCGAGCGGATGAGGCGCACCACCTGCTCCACCTGCTCCAGCAGCGCCTTGCTGGCGTTGTCGAATAGCAGGTGCGCCTCGTCGAAGAAGAACACCAGCTTCGGCTTCTCCAGGTCGCCCACTTCCGGGAGGTCGTTGTACAGGGTCGCCAGCATCCACAGCATGAACGTGCTGAACAGCGCCGGCTTGTCCTGCGTGTCCTGTAGCTCGAGGACGCTGATCAGCCCGCGACCGTCGCGCTCCACCTGCATCAGGTCGTCGAGATCGAACTCCGGCTCGCCGAAGAACTGCTCGGCGCCCTGCTGCTCCAGCTCGATCATCTCGCGGAGCAGCACTCCGACCGTCGCCTTCGACATCCCGCCGTAGTCCTTGAGCTCGCCGGCCCCGTCGCCGGTGAGGTATTGCAGGACCGCCCGCAGATCGGAGAAGTCGAGAAGCAGCAGCCCCTTGTCGTCGCAATACTTGAACACGAGCGCCAGCACGCTCGTCTGCGTCTCGTTGAGCCCGAGCACCTTGGCCAGCAGCAGCGGGCCGAACGACGACACGGTGGCGCGAAGCTGCGCGCCCTTCTTCCCGGTGAGGCTGAGGAACTCTACGGGGTACGACGCGCCGTGCCAGTCGTAGCCCGTGTCGCGGGCGCGGGTCGTGATCCGCTCGTTCGTCTCGCCCGCCGCCCCGAGTCCGGAGAGGTCGCCCTTGATGTCGGCCAGAAACACCGGCACGCCACCCGCCGAGAGCTGCTCGGCGATGAGCTGGAGCGTCCTGGTTTTTCCGGTCCCGGTGGCGCCGGCGATGAGCCCGTGCCGGTTCGTCATGGACAGCGGTACGGTGACCACCGGATGGGGATCGCACGCCCCGTCGTGCACGACCGCGCCGAGCGTGATCGTGCCCGACGACGACGGGAACGCCGAGCGAGACGCCGCGATGACCTGCGGATCCACGAGTTGGCGGGGTGCGCCAGCCGGTGCGCCGTCTTCCCTATTGCGTGACCGTCTGCTCGGCCGTGGTCGGGTCGATCACCGCACTCGAGATGTCGGCCAGCGCCCGGTCGCCGAGCGTACCGGCGCCGGGAATCTCGCGCTCGATCAGGTACTTGGGCATGTCATCCTCCTTCGTCCACGCCTCGCGGCGCGGCGATGCATCAAGTCTGGAGATGGGCACCCGGATTCTGGGGGCCTCGAACCCCCTCAACGGGCTGCCGCGTCACAACCATACGCGCGGCGCCCGGGACGGCGGAAGCCCCCGCGGCTGACCGGCGGATCAGGGAATCACCCGATTGAACGGCTCGAAGACGCCGTCGGGGTTCGGCTCGTAGATCCATGCGTGCAGCGTCCACAAGCCGAACGTCTCGTTCCGGTCCCAGACGTCCGCATCTCCCTGAAAACCTGCCGGCGCGGCGGCCGACAGGGCGATCGGGACGGCGTACTCCACGGCGACCAGTCGGAAGCCATTCCCGTCTGGTGCATAGACCAGGATCTCCGGCCGCTCCGGGTCGAACGTCGCGTCGAGCTGCGACTGTTTGAGGAAGTGGTGCCCCATCCGGGCCATCACCACGTTGATGTCGGCGTAGCCGTCGGCGACCGCGTTGGCCATGACCTGGTAGCGCTCGGTCGCGTCGCGGGCCCGATCCAGCTCGGCTTGATAGACCGGGCGTGTGGGCGAGCCGCACCCGGCGATGGCGCAGGCGGCCAGCAGCGCCAGGAGCCGCGGGGGGAATGTCGAGTGCATGTCTGTTCTCCTTCCCGTTCGAGTGTCGATGAGAGCCGGCGCCTCGATCGTGCTTCGTTGCCGAGGTGCCGGGCACGCGGTACAATTGCCGAGATGCTACGCCCAGCCGTCGTCGCATCGTCGTCTCATCGTCGCCTGCCGTAACGTGTTCACCCTCAGGCTGTTCGGTGGCGCATCCATCGAGGGGTCAGACGGGCCCCTCAGCGGCCGCGCCATCCAGCGGCGGCGTCTGGCGTTGCTCGCCCTGCTCGCGACCGCGCGCTCGCGGGGGCTCACGCGCGACAAGCTGGTGGGCTACCTGTGGCCCGAGCGCACGGCCGATGCCGCCCGCCACCTCCTCTCCGACTC
>JBOGFL010000298.1:0-3252 GCA_050743285.1 Acidimicrobiia bacterium | reverse complement strand
GACTCTGCGCCACTCCTCGCGCTCTATGGCATCGAGCGGGCGAGAGCCGTTCGCCCACTCCGCAACCTGCAATACGACTCGGAGCCCGGAGTCGATGCGGGCGTCCTCGGTCGCGAGCTTGCCGAGCAGCGCCTCAGGATCGTCGACATGATCCAGAACCGCTTCCAGCGTCTCGCCGAGCCGCATGACGATGCCGCGGAGCTCTGCGATCTTCACCCGCACCGCGTCTTCCGGGTACGGACCGATCTGTGGCCCGGCGTCGAGTTCGGACAGTGCGTCAAGGCCGCTTGGACCTTCGCCCATGTAGCGGATGTTTCCGAACGCGACTCCGGAACCGTCGTCCCGCGGGAGAGCCTGAAGCCCCCGGCGCACGGGTTCGAGCAGCCAAGCTCCTTGCTCGACGATGTCGGTGTGCTTCGCTCGGCCCGATGCGGACGAAAGCATCATGTCTATCTCGAACACGACGGTGCCACTGGAGAAGTCGTACTCCTCCTGACCCATCGCGCACCTCCTGCTGGCCGCGCAATTGCCGCGTGCAGATTCTGTGCCCTCGTTCGGATCGTGCAAACCTCCTGCGAACGAATGCGCCGGAACGCGCGGACCAGCCCGCTCCGAGGGCGCCAGCCGAAGCACGAAAACCCCCACCACCGACGCGGAATGTGGCTGCCCCAACCAATGAGGGCGGTCGTGCCAGCATGGCAAACCTGAGGTTCCGGGGAGAGTGACGACCACCGAGGTCGCGTCCGAGACCGCCGAGACCGTTTCGGGGTCGGGCCGCGCCCGCCAACCGGTTTCGAGGCGGACTGCCGCGCTCGTCGTGGCCGTGCTCGCCGTCGGTTCGTTCGGCCTGGCCCTGATCTTGCAACAAGGGCTCTTCCCGCTCTCGTCGCTCAACCACGACGAGCCCATCTACGTCGTCGGCGCGGACCTCATCCGGGACGGCGAACTGACCCTGCCGATCGACCAGGCCGATCTCTTCCGGCCCTGGGCTTCGGGCGTACGGGACGGTCATGTCGTCCTCAAGTACCCGCCGGTGTGGCCGGCCGTGCTCGCGGTGTCGGATCTCGTGACGACGTCACCGCGGGCGGGCGTGGCGCTCACCGCGGCGGCCGCCGCCGTTCTCGCCTACCTCCTCGTCGTGGAGCTTGGCGCCACCCGCCGGGCCGGCATCGTGGCCGCGGGCTTACTCGCGCTGTCCCCGATCGTCGTGTTGCAGAGCGGGACGATGCTCCCGTACCTCTTTCTCTTGGCGCTGGTGCTCGCGGCGTACTACCTCGTGCTCCGAGGCGTGCGGCGGGGGCGTGCCGCCTGGCTGGCGGCGGGTGGGGCGGTGCTCGGCGCGGCGTTCTTCGCCCGTCCCTTCGATGCCGTGCTCGCCGCGATCCCGCTGGGCGTGCTCGTTCTCGCCAAAGAGCGGCTCGGCCGCCAGGCATGGCTGCGGCTGGGCTGGATCGCGCTGGGCGCGGCGCCGCTCCTCGTTCTGACGCTCGCGTACAACGCGTACGCGATGGGTGACCCGCTGAGCTTCCCGTTCTCGGTCACCGGACCCGACGACCGTCTCGGCTTCGGACGCCGAGGCGTGTTCGCCAGCAATACGACGCACTACACAGTTCGCGCCGCCGCCCAGGCGACGTGGGACAACCTCAGCGCGCTGCCGCGTTGGGTGTTCGGCGGCGCGCTGACGATCGGTCTGGCAGTGCTCGGCCTCGTTCGCAGCCGCATCCTCGACGGGCGCAAGTGGGCGGTGGCCGGGCTGGCCCTGTCGTTCCCGGTCGGATACGTCGCGTTCTGGGGCCCGTACGCGATGAGCGCGCTGTGGGACGGGCTCGAGGCGCTGGGACCCTTCTACCACCTTCCGGTCGTCATCCCGCTGGCCGTGTTCGCCGGTATCGCTTTCGACGAGATCATCGCCCGGCGCGCGGTGCTCGCCGCAGGGGCGGCGGCGGCGATGGTCGCGTTGACGCTCGTCGCGATCGTGCCCGCCGTCGACCGCAACCTCGACGAGACCGACGGCTACGAGTACATCGACGCCACCATCGACGACGCCGGCCTCGACAACTCGGTCCTCTTCGTCGACTACACGCCCGACACCGGCTTCGAAGCGCGCACGCCGTTCCTCCGCAACCGGGCCGACCTCGACCAGCCGGTCCTCTACGCGTACGACCGCGGTGGCGCGAACTTCGCGGCCGTCGACCGCTATCCCGACCGCAACCTGGCCCGCCTCGAGTCGGTGCTCGAGCCCGACAGTTCGAGCGGCTTCAACCTGGGCGGGTTCCTCCTTCCCGACCGTCACCCGTTCCGCTCGAACGTTGTCGTGACACCACTCGAGGTCGAGCGCGGCCCCACATTCGAGGAGACGCTCATCGTTCACGATCCCGGCGCGGGCGCGACGGTGATCGCGTACGCGGCCGCGCCGGGCGGAGAACCGGAGGAGATTCGGTTAGGTGGGAAGACGACCGTCGCCTGGACCATCCTCTCCGGCCCGAGGCTCGTCGCTGAACCGGCCGGCACCAAAGAGGGCTACCTCACGCTCGACGAGGACGCCCCGGCCGGCGAGTTCGTGCTCGGGGTGCGGATCACGCCGTCGGACGACGGCCCCGTCATGGCGTACGAGCTTCGGTACGCCTACCGGCTCACCGGTGACGGCGAAGTCGAGGTGCTGACGCCGGGGGCCCAATGGGCGCTGCACGGCGACATCTGGTACCGGCAGCAGATCGGCGACGTGCTCACGGCGCGCTGAGCGTCGCCAGCCGGGCGCGCACTTCGTCGAGCGCGCCGGGCAGGTCCGTGACCGTACGCTCGACGGCATCCGCGGGCCGGGCGAACACGAACACGACCTTCGCCACCGGCCGACCCAGGGCCGACGCCAAAGCCAGCGCGTACGTGGCGCCCTGCACGCGGTAGCGATCGAGGAGCGCGTCGAGGTCGTCGTCGCCGACGCGGTCAGTCTTGTAGTCGACGACGACCAGGCCGTCGGGACTGTCGTAGAGGAGGTCGATGAACCCCTCCACCACCGCTCCGTCGACCGGCGCGCCCACCGGTACCTCGCGCCAGTAACGCTGCGAAGCGACCGCGGCCTGAATCGCCGGGGCGTCGAGGACCGCTCGGACGAGGGCGCGGATCTCGTCGTTCCGTTCGGGGACTCGCTCGGCAAGGGCCTGCGCACGGGCGGTCTCGTCGAGACCGGCACCCGACTCGAGGTCGATCGTCTGCAGGACGGCGTGCACGGCGCGCCCGACCGAGGTGCCGGCC
>JBOGFL010000297.1:0-3241 GCA_050743285.1 Acidimicrobiia bacterium | reverse complement strand
AACACCGCCACGGGCTCCGCTCCGTTTCCCGCCGAGTTCTGGCCATGGTGGATCGGCCATTTTCGACCGGCGTTGACAGTTGGGGTCGCCGTGTGGCCAGCGGCCCGGCTAAAGAAACAGGGGCGATCACCACGAGAGGCGTGGCACCGGCTTCCTCGGTCGGCCATTACCTGGATAGCACTGATTTTTGTTGTGAACGCGGTGAGTCCGACCGCAGCGGCAGCCCTCTTGTTGATCATCGGGCTGGGCCGCGGTCTATCTCATCGTCCTGCTGGCCCGCGGCGTGCGCGGCCTGCCGGAGTTTGTTCACCAGCTTCGGCGAATCGGCGAGCCCGACGCCTGGCGAGGGATCGAGCGCCGCTAGGTCGGGGTCAGGCGTGGGAAGGCGGCGCGGGGAACCAGACGTGCCCCTACGGGTGCCTCAGTCAGCCCGACTCTCGCCGGGGTTCCGTCTCCTTGCCCCGGGCCGGTCGCAGGCCCGCGATTGACAGCTATTGACACGCCGATGCGGGCGGGCCAGCCTGGCATCGAAGGCGGACAGTGTCTTCGGCGGGCCTGCGGCGGTTTTGATGGCGCTCGCTGAAATTCACCAGAGTCGCTCACTGAAATTCACCAGTTGAGTTCGTCGGTGGCGACACGGTAGTCAGCGTCGTGTGGCGTCACCTCCTCTGTTCGGGCGTAGGCGTTCGGCGCGGGCGCGGTGGGCGCGCATGCGGTAGCTGTCGCCGTCGATGTTGAACACGACGGAGCGGTGGAGGAGCCGGTCGAGCATGGCGGCGGCGACCATGGGGTCGTCGAAGATGGTTCCCCAGGAGCCGACGCCGAGGTTGGTGGTGAGGCAGATGCTGCCTTTGAGGTAGCGCTGGGTGATGACCTGGAACAGGGCGGCGGCCGCGTCGGCGGCCATGGGGAGGTAGCCGACTTCGTCAACGATGAGCAGGCGGGGTCCGGCGTAGAAGCGCATGGTTGTGGCCCATCGGCCCTCGAGGGCGGCGCGGTGGCAGCGGGCGGCGAGGTCGGCGGCGGTGGTGTAGTAGGTGCGGTAGCCGGCGTCGATGGACGCCCGGCCGAGGGCGACGGCGAGCATGGTCTTGCCGACGCCGGGCGGGCCGATCAGCAGCACGTTGGTGGCGTCGTCGAGGAACCGGAGCGTGGCCAGTTCCCGGACGAGGGCCTCGTCGACGGCGGGTTGGGCGTCGAAGTCGAAGTCGTCGATCCGCCACGGGGCGGGGAGTCGGGCGAAGCGTTCGAGGCCGGCGTGGCGGCGGGCTTCGGTGGCGGTGACTTCGACTTCGAGCAGCCGGGTGAGGAAGGCGGAGGGTCCGAGTTTGTTGGCCACTGCGTGGTCGAGGTGCCCAGGGAGGGCTTCGGCGGCGGCGGTGAGGCGGAGGTAGGCGAGCTGGCCGCGCAGTTGTTGGTAGATGGAGTCGGCGCTCATGCGCCGACCTCGTCGTGGTGGCGGCTCATGGCCTCGACGAGGGCTTGGTAGGCGGCGAGGTCGACCACGACGTCGTCGTCGCCGGTGGCGCCGAGGAGGCGGGCCGCTTCGCCGCGCGCCGCGGGAGACGGCGGCCGGTTGGCTTTGCGTCGACAGGGCGGGTCGGTGCTGAACGCTGCCAGCACTTGGGCCTGGAGCGCGTGGTCGTGTTCGGGGGCGCGCACCACATACCCGATGCCGGGTCGCTCCCGGCGGTGGCTGGCGAGGAGCACGCCGGCGGGCGAGACGATCTCGATTCCCGCGGCGCCGAGCCGGTGGCGCACGGTGACCTGAGCGCCGATGAGGCCGGGCGGGACCGAGTAGGCGTTGCCCTCGAACGCGACCAGCGCGGACGGGCCCACCTTGGCGGACTGCTCGATCGTCGCCGGGTAGACGGCGGCGGGCAGCGGGGCGAGCGGCTCGAGGTCGGCGAGATCGGCGACTGTCGGGCGTCGACGACCACGTTCGGCCAACAACGCGGCCGCGGCGTCGAGGCCGACGATCGCTTCCAGGCGGGCGAGCGGGCGGGTCCGGCGGTCACCGACCCGTTCGCAGAACCGATCGAACTGGGTCTGCGCGTCGACGATGGTGGTCGCCGTCATCGTCCGCCAGAACCGTTGCGTCGCGAAGTGGATCGACTTCTCCACGCTGCCCTTGCGGTTCCCCCGCCGAGGCGGGCACGGCACGACACTCACCGCGTAGTGCTTGGCCACCGGCACGAAGCTGCGCTGGAGCCGGCCGCTGCCCGGATCCACCACCGTCGCCATCCGGTCCACCCGCCACCGGCGGGCCGTGCCGCCGAGGCGGCGCAGCACCTCGTCGATCCCCTCGATCAGATGCGGCTGGTCCTCGGACTCGGCGAACACGCCCCGGAACCGGCCCGAGCACGGCAGCGAACCCACGAGAACATGGGCGTCGTCGCGCCACGGCGCCTCGCCGAGCTCGACCCAGTCCCACTGGATCTCCTCGCCCGGCGGGTGCTCGATCTCGATCGTGGCCCGCCCCTTCACCCCTGCGCACGCCTCGCAATGCGGGCGCAACTCCCGCGTACGCAGCCCCCGGGTGAAGGTCGGATAGGACAGCTCGAAGCCGAGCGCCTGCACCTCGTCGAACAGTGCCGAGGCCCACACGTGCGGGTCATCGGTGAGCCGCTGGCGCAGGTAAGGCACGAACCGATCGAACGGATCCGGCTCCGCCCGTCGGCGCTCGCCGGGCACGCGGGTGCCGTTGAGGTGGCCGCGGACCGTCTGGCGGTCGCGGCCGAGATGACGAGCGATCGCAGAGATCGACCACCCCTGGGCTCGCAGTGCAGTTGCTTCCACGTCTTCATCCCCTGTGAACATGGGTCGGTCCCCTCCGGCAGGCGTGGCTTGGACACCACGAGCCTCCGGAGGGGGCCACCCCGCTTGGTGGACCCCTTCTGTCAGGCCACCGAGGGGAACTCAGGGGTGGGGAATTTCGATGAGCAACTCTGGCGACTACTCAGTGAGCGCGGTCAGTTTGCTAGCTCGCGTCCAAAACGATGAGGAGGCGGGCGTTGAAACGTCTATTTCTCGTGCTCTCAGTGTCGCTCTTGGCGGCTATCGGATTGAATACCGGGGTTGCGGGTGCCGGGCCGCCAGCGAACCAGGCATGCGTAGGTGAGAGCCTGTCGGCGCTGGCGAGTAATCAGCCGTTCCCGGGCGCGTTCGGGCAGGGGACCAGGGGCTTCGCTCAGCTCCCGGGTCCCCATGGCCAGAACATCCAAGCCTTGCAGGCCGGTGT
>JBOGFL010000296.1:0-3597 GCA_050743285.1 Acidimicrobiia bacterium | reverse complement strand
GCGCTGCGGCGAGTCTCTTCCTCGCTATCGGAGGTGGTGACGAGCGTCGGAGTGACGCGCTCCATCACGACCGTGCGGTCGATGACGCATTTGGCGACGTCGGACCGGCTCGGAAGGTCGTACATGACCTCGAGCAGCACCTCTTCGAGGATCGCCCGCAGGCCTCTCGCGCCAGTGCCACGTTTCAGTGCTTCTTCGGCAACCGCCTCCAGCGCGTCGTCGGTGAAGTCGAGGTCGACGTCGTCGAAGTGGAAGAACTTCTGATACTGCTTGAGCAGCGCGTTCTTCGGCTCGACGAGGATGCGCACCAGCGCGTCGTGGTCGAGGCTGTGCACCGCGCCGATGACCGGCAGCCGGCCCACGAATTCGGGGATCAGCCCGAACTTGAGCAGGTCTTCAGGAAGGACCTGGGCCAGGATCGCGCCGAGATCTTTGTCTTCGGAGCGACGGATGTCAGCGCCGAAGCCGACGCCTCGGTTGCCGGCGCGACTCTCGATGATCGAGTCGATGCCGGCGAACGCACCGCCGCAGATGAACAGGATGTTCGTGGTGTCGATCTGGATGAACTCCTGGTGGGGATGCTTGCGTCCACCCTGCGGTGGAACCGATGCGGTCGTGCCCTCCAGGATCTTCAGCAGCGCCTGCTGCACGCCTTCGCCGGAGACATCGCGCGTGATCGACGGGTTCTCGGCCTTCCGGGCGATCTTGTCGATCTCGTCGATGTAGATGATGCCGGTCTCGGCCTTCTTCACGTCGTAGTCGGCCGCCTGGATCAGCTTCAGGAGGATGTTCTCGACGTCTTCGCCGACGTAGCCCGCCTCGGTGAGCGCAGTGGCGTCGGCGATCGCGAAAGGCACCTTCAACAGCCGCGCCAGCGTCTGGGCGAGGAGCGTCTTGCCGCAGCCGGTCGGGCCGATGAGCAGGATGTTCGACTTCTGGAGCTCGACCTCGGGGTCGCCGTAGGCGCCCGCCTGGACCCGCTTGTAGTGGTTGTAGACCGCCACCGAGAGAATTTTCTTGGCGTACTCCTGACCGATGACGTAGTCGTTCAGGTATTCGTAGATCTCACGCGGCTTGGGAAGGTCGTCGAATTTGACCTCGGAGCTCTGCGCGAGCTCCTCCTCGATGATCTCGTTGCAGAGGTCGATGCACTCGTCGCAGATGTAGACCCCGGGGCCGGCGATGAGTTTCTTGACCTGCTTCTGGCTCTTCCCGCAGAACGAGCACTTCAGCAGGTCGCCTCCGTCCCCGAATTTGGCCACGGTCCCCTCTCCTCCCCCGCCTGGCGTCTCGTAGTTCAGCTCACGCCCGCGGCCTGGGTGACGGCGGCGAGCTCGCGGTTGCTGATGACCTCGTCGACGATGCCGTAGGCGGCAGCCTCGTTGGCGCTCATGATGAAGTCGCGGTCGGTGTCCTTGGCGACTTTGTCGACGGGCTGCCCGGTGTGGAACGCCAGGATCTCGTCCAGCAGCTCACGCATCCGGATGATCTCCTTGGCCTGAATCTCGATGTCGACCGCCTGCCCCGATGCACCACCGTGCGGCTGGTGAATGAGGATCCGAGCGTGCGGGAGCACGAACCGCTTCTTGTCCGCGCCCGCCGCAAGGAGCACCGCTGCGGCCGACGCGGCCTGCCCGACGCAGATCGTCTGCACGTCGGGCTTGATGTACTGCATCGTGTCGTAGATCGCGAACAGTCCGGTGATCTCTCCACCGGGCGAGTTGATGTAGATCGAGATGTCCTTGTCGGGATCTTCGCTCTCGAGATGCAGCAACTGGGCGATCATCAGGTTCGAGACAGTGTCGTCGATCGGCGTCCCGAGAAAGATGATCCTCTCCTTGAGGAGCCTCGAGTAGATGTCGAACGCCCGCTCGCCCCGGTTCGTTTGCTCGATGACCGTCGGGACCAGGTAGTTGTGAATCGGCTCCATCAGCTCTCTTGCTCCTCTTTCACTTCGTCTTCGGCGGGCGCCGCGGCGTCGCCGTCGTCACCGACCGTCCCTCCCGGCGGGATGGTCAGATCGACCGGGCTCCCGTCTTCGTCGACGACGTCGGCCTGATCGACGAGGAATTGGAGGGCCTTACTCCTGCTGATGTCAGAGGCTATCGCCTCGAGCGCGCCCCGACGCGCGAGATCGGTCCGTACCTTTCCCGGCTTCTGTTCGAGTCGCTCCGCCAACCGGTCGATCTCGCGCTGCACATCATCGTCGGTAGCTTCGATGTTCTCCTGGGCGACGACGGCCCGCAGCGCGAGGTCGGCCCGCACTCCTTTGAGGGCGCCGTCACGCATGGCGGCGACGAGCTGGCGCTCGTCCTGGCCCGTCGCTTCGAGGTACTGAGGGATCGTCGCACCTCTCTCTTCGAGGCGATGGGCGAGATCGTGGAGTCGGTGTTCGGTCTCGTGCTCGATCATGGCCTCGGGAATCTCGACGTCGACGAGCGCGGCGGCGGTCTCCAACACCCGGTCCCGCGCCGCCATCTGGGACTGGATCCGCGCCATCAACTCGAGCCGGGTGCGGATGTCGCCACGGAGGGCTTCAACGGTGTCGTGCTCGCTGACCTCCGACGCCCAGTCGTCGGTGATGTCGGGCAGCAGCTTCCGCTTGGCTTCCTTGACGAGGACCTGGAACGCGACCTCTTCGCCGGCGCGGTCGCCGAATCGCTCGGGGAGCTGGTCGACGAACTTGAGGATCTCACCCGGTCGCTTGCCGCGAACTTCGTCATCGAGCTTGGGCACGAGTGCCTCGGAACCGACCTCGTAGAGGAAGTCGGTGGCGGTGAGGGCGTCGACCTCCTCGTCGTGGACGTAGCCGCGGATGTCGATCTCGGCGTAGTCGCCGTCGCTGAGCGGGGCGGCGGAGTCCTCGAGGTCGGCGAACCGTTGCCGCAGCGCGTCGACCTGCTCGTCAATCTGCGCGTCCGCCACCTCCGAGGAAGGCACCTCTACCCGCAGGCCGCGGTAACCGTCGAGGGTCACTTCGGGCCGGAGCTCGACGACGGCGTCGAACTCGACGTCGCCGTCGTCGACACCGGCGGTGATGTCGATCTCGGGCACAGCAATCGTGTCGAGGTCCTCGCTCGTGACCGCGTCGGCGTAATAGTTGGGCAACGCGTCGCGGAGCGCGCGTTCGCGGGCGAGGTCGGTACCGATCCGGGCCTCGAGGATTCGCCGCGGTGCTTTTCCGGGCCGGAACCCGTCGATCTTGACCTCACGGGCGAGCTCGCGAAAAGCCTTGTCGATGGCCTTCTCGAACTCGGCCGCGGGCACGGCCACGTGGTGGCGGACCTTGTTCCCGTCGAGGGGCTCCACCGTGGTGGAGATCGCGGTGGGCATGGGGAGATGCAGTCTAACGCCCGGGTTTTCCGCCTCCGGATCTGCGCGTGCTTGCCGCACATCAACCGGCCCGGGCGCGCGCCGCGGCTTCTCGGAGCAGAAGAGGTGCGAAGACAACCGTTGCGCGGGGCCATTGGTTGGATTCCGCCGAGATGCGCGGGCGCAAGCTCGATCGCAAGAGGCGTTCTCGAGCGAGCGCGAAAGATGGTGCAGGCGTCGCCTGTCCCCCCTACGCTGGACCCGCGATCCCGGGGAGTGGCGCAG
>JBOGFL010000295.1:0-1851 GCA_050743285.1 Acidimicrobiia bacterium | reverse complement strand
AGGCGGCGGAGGTGGAGTGTCGTCGAGAACCGTGAACGTGGCCGTCTCGCTGGATCCAACGTTCAGGGAGAGGTCCTCTTGGGTCGCCTCCGCCGTGTACACCCCGGGAACGAGCGGCGTTGCCGCCGCTACCGAGTAGGAGCCGTCACCCGCCCGCGTCGTCGTCAGTGTCTGAACCGGCGCGCCCCCGGTGTCGGACCCGGCGTAGACCAGGACGGAGACCGTCGTGGAGTCTCCGAGCGCCGTACCCGCCGTCCCAGAGAACGTGGGCGTTGGGGACGCGTCGGGGCTACCGTCAGGCGGGCTCGTCAGCGTGATCACGGGGGCGGTCGTATCGATCCCCGCGGCGTGGAAGTGCGCCTCGATCCGCTCTGCCGAAAGCAGCCCGCGGTAAACGGCGACCTCGTCGATGTCGCCCTTGAACTCCGGGTAGCCGCTGATCTTTCCGACCTGGAGCAGGCCCGCGTTGCTCAGGTCGCCCGTCATCGGAGCGGCGACGAAGCCGGCCGGCAGGCCGTCCGTGTAGAAGCGCACGCCGCTGTCCCGGTCGAAGAGCACGGCGACGTGATGCCACGCTCCGTCGTCGACCCGGCGCGTGCTGTACACCTGGCGCACGACGACGCCGTCGAAGACGTTCGCGCGCAGGCGGCCGGTCTGGCTGCCGTCGTCGGTAACCGTGACCTGCCAGTAACGCGACGCGTCCCGCTTGCCGACGATCGAGCGCTCGTTGTTCTCGGAGGTCTTCACCCACGCCTCGACCGAGAAGTCCTCGGTCCCGAAGTCGAAGATCCCGCTGGCCGGGTCGCCCAGGTTGACTCGGTCGTTGCCGCCGTCGAACCGCGCCGCCGGGTTCGCGTCGGTCTGCACCGCGCCGGGGACGCCGAGCACGACGCCGTTTAGATACTTGCCCGGGTTTGCGTTCGCGCTCTCGTCGGCGGCGTTGGTTCCACTCGTCTCCCCGAAGCGCCAGTACCCAACCGGCGCATCCGCCATCACCTGGTCGCGGTATGACGGAACCTGCGCCGGAGCGCTGAACGCCCCAAGGCTGAGCGTCGCGCCGCAAAGGATCAGCACGCACAAGGCGCGGACGACGAAGCGCCGCAGAAGAGGCCGCCGCACCAAAGGGAGTCAACTCCGCTGCCAGACGCCTGTCAACGGCCGATCGGACGGGGCCTGCTAGCCGTTCGTGGAGGTACTTCGACCGACGATGGATCGATCTGGAAGGCGCTCGAAGCTAGAGTCCTTGCCCCGTGGAGACGCCGCGGTTCGATGTCGCAGTGGTCGGCGGGGGGCTCATCGGGCTCGCGACTGCATACCGCCTGCTCGAAGAGAAACCCGGTCTCCGCCTGGCCGTGCTCGAGAAGGAGACGGAGCTCGCCCGGCACCAGAGCGGCCGGAACTCGGGCGTCATCCACGCGGGTCTCTACTACCCGCCCGGCTCGCTGAAGGCACGGCTCTGCCGGGAGGGCATGGACGCACTCAAGCGCTTCGCGGACGACCGCGGGATCGCGTACGAGCTGTGCGGCAAGCTCGTCGTCGCGCTGAACGAGGGTGAGCTCGGCCGGCTCCAGGAGCTGAAGCGGCGCGGCATCGCGAACGGCCTGCGCGGCCTGCGGGAGGTCGGGCCGGAGGAGATCCGCGAGCTCGAGCCCCACGCAACCGGACTGCACGGGCTGCACGTCCCGGAGACCGGCATCATCGACTTTCGTGCCGTCGCGGGCGCCTACGCGAACGAGGTTCGCGCCGGCGGGGGCCAGATCCTCCTCGCGAGCGAGGTCGTGGCGATCGAGCGGCGCGACGGCGGGCGGCGGCTTCGCCTCGCGCGGGGGCCCGACGTGCGCGCCGAGAGCG
>JBOGFL010000294.1:0-3288 GCA_050743285.1 Acidimicrobiia bacterium | reverse complement strand
GGTGATGGAGTGCGGGTTCCAGGCCGAAATGACGAAGCGCGACGCCAGCACTGGGCGAGCTGGCACCGTCGATGATGGGCCTGTGTCTCCGCCCGTTCCGGGATGCCGCCGATCGGTTCTTCGGCCGGCCCCGGAAGTAGTCACTGACAGCTTGACGGAGAGCCCCGACTGAGAGCAAGGAGCGGCATGGACTGCGAAGCCATCACGTTCGAGGTCGACGAGCACATCGCGACCATCACCCTCGACCGGCCGGACGCGCTCAACTCCTTCAACGACGCGATGGCCACCGAGATCGCGTGGGCGTGGGAGACGGTTCGCGAGGACGATGACATCCACGTCGCCGTGCTCCAGGCCAACGGCGACCGTGCCTTCTGCACCGGCGTCGACGTCAAGGGCGGCGCCACCTGGTTCTGGAAAACCAACGTCTGGAACATGCTCGACCCGGGCGTGACGCTGTCGCCGAAGTTCCACCACAAGGTGTGGAAGCCGGTGATCGTGGCCGTTCACGGCATGTGCGCAGGTGGCGCGCAGTACTTCCTGAACGAGGCCGACATCATCGTCTGCTCCGACGACGCCGAGTTCTTCGACCCGCACGCCAACGGCGGCATCGTGTCCGCGCTGGAGCCGATCGGGATGCTGGCGCGGGGCGTGCCCGTCGGCGACGTGCTGCGGTGGGCGCTGATGGGCACCGAGGAGCGGATCACCGCCGCCACCGCGCTGCGGCTCGGCCTCGTCACCGAGGTAGTGCCCCGTGACGAGCTGCGGGCACGGGCCCGCTCGATCGCGGCGTCGATCGCTTTCCGCAACCCGAAGGCGATCCAGGGCACGGTGCGCGCCATCTGGGAGTCGCTCGACATGACACGCACGCTGGGCCTTCAGAACGGCATGGCGTACACGCACATTGGCAACGACCCCGGGCGCGCGCGGGGCCCGCGGCGGAACGAACCGCCCGAGTACCGCTAGTTTGTGCAACTGTCGGGGATGGTGCAGTAGTTCGACTGTGCCCGGGGCGGAGCGGACTGCCGGTCAACGAGTCGATGACGCAGCGTCGAGGTCGAAGACCCAACGCGTTCAGCGAACCCAGTGCCTCAGGGCGTCGAGGTGGCGGCGCATGCGGTGCCGGGCCAGCTCGAGGTCGCGGGCGAGGATGGCGGCGACGATGGCGCGGTGCGCACGGATGACGTCCTGGCTCGGCAACGGGTCGGTGCGCGGGTTCGGCGCGCTCTCCGGCGTCGCCTGGTGGTGGCGCGTGAGTCGCAGCAGCACGAGGGTGAGCAGCTCGAGGACGCGGTTCCCCGCCACCCCGACCAGCACCCCGTGGAGGTCGTGGCCGACGATGCCGAAGTCCTCTCGGCTTGTGCCCTGCTCGGTCTCGAGCGCCTCGCCGAGTCGCACGATCCCGGCTTCGTCGAGGTGGGCCATGACGCGATCGAGCACCGCCATCTCGACCGCGCCACGTACCTCGAAGAGTTGTTCCGGCCGGATGCCGCGCCGCTCCACGTTCAACGCCACCGCATCGGTCGTGGCGTCCACGCCGGGCTCGGCGACGAACAGGCCGCCGCCCGGGCCGCGGCGCATGCGTGCGACCTGGTGGTGCTCGAGGACCCGCACCGCTTCGCGCAGCACGGCGCGGCTGATGTCGTAACGGTCCATGAGCTCGGCCTCGGAGCCGAGCAGCGTGCCCACCGGCCACCCGGCCGCTGCCACCTCGAGCAGGATCTGGCGGGCCGTCTCCTCGCCCCGCTTGTCGCTGCGGCCCACGACGTCGCGGAGGTCGGCCAGGCGTCGGCGCGAGGGCCGGCGATCGCGCAGGAACTCGGCCTCCGCCTGCAGGTGCTTGCGCATGCGGTTGCTGGCGAGGCCCTCGTTTCCCGCCAGGATCGCGTCGGCGATGGCGGCATGCGCCTTGGCCGACTCGTTGAGCGTCTTCGACGTCAGGCCGGCGGTGCGGGGGAAGTACAGCATCGTCACCCGGTTGAGAAGGTCGACGAAGAATTCGAGCGCAGGGTTCCCGCTGATCGAGGCGACGAGCGCGTGTAGCTCGCGGTGGTCTTCGATCTTCCCGTCCCGCTCGCGCTGGACGAGCGCGCGCAGAGACTCGATGTTCGCCTCTTCGAGCTGCTTGGGTGCCAGCTCGGCGGCCGCGACCTCGAGCGCCAACCGGGCCTCGAAGACCTCTTCGATCTCGGCGCCGACGTAGAAGAGGTAGATGCACACGGCGTCGGTGACCGATCCGACCCCGGGCGCAGCCACGACCAGCCCCCCGCCCGGGCCCCGCCGCATCGACGCGACCTGTTGGTGCTCGACGAGTCGTACGCCCTCGCGAAAGACGGCGCGGCTCACGCCGTAACGGGCGAGGAGATCCGCTTCGGAGCCGACGACCTGCCCGACCGGCCAGCCCAGTTCGGCGATGTCGCCGACGATGCGACCGGCGACGACGGCGGCAAGCTTCGAATCGTTCGGTCGGGAGCGTGCCCCCGTGCGCACCGTCGTTGCGGCGCGACCATGTGTCGTCGTCTGTTTCGATCTCGCGGGTGTGCGCACGGGTTTCGCCACTGTTCGCGACTCAGGTTACCGGTCGCCATTTGAGGTCCGAGGAACTCGTCGCCGTAGCGTTCGACGACCCGGACGGTTTGCTCACCGACCGGAACCCGGGCCGCCGAATCACGACCTGCGTCACTTCCGATGGCAGCGAGCTGCCCGAAGAGCTACCGTCACCGGCCCGCGCGCGAGATGACGAGAGGCCTCGAGATGACGAGATCGTCGACATGAGGGGACTGGTGTTCGGGACCGATCCCGACGAGGTGCCCCGACCCGAAACCGACAACCCGCTGCTGCAGATGCTGGCACAGACGCCCATGCGCCTCATGGAGGTCGACGATCCCGGCTTCCTGCTCCCGGACTGGGTGGTGACGCGACCGCGCCTCACCGGCATCTGCGGCTCTGACGCCAAGCAGGTGTTCTTCGACTTCGGCGAGATGAACATCGACAACCCCATGGTCGATTTCTCGTCGTTCCCCCAGATCCTCGGGCACGAGGTCGTCGCCGAGGTCGTGGCGCTCGGTCCGCAGGCCAAAGGGCTCGATGTCGGCGATCGGGTCGTGCTGAACCCGTGGCTGTCCTGCGCGCCGCGAGGTGTGTCGCCGATCTGCCCCGCATGCGAGCGGGGTGACCTGTCCCTGTGCCGGAGCTTCACGACCGGTCCGATCTCGCCCGGTATCCACACGGGCGTATCGAGCGACGCGACCGGCGGGTGGGCCGATCTCATGCCCGCGCACGACTCGATGC
>JBOGFL010000293.1:0-5738 GCA_050743285.1 Acidimicrobiia bacterium | reverse complement strand
ACCGGCCGGTACCGCTCGAGGTCGAACTCGTCGATGCGGCTGTAGCGCCAGATCTCCTCGGCCGGCGTCGGCCAACTGATATCGGTGAGCTTCTCCGCTGCCGCGAGACGGCGCGCGGTCAACCAGTCAGGGCCGGAGATCGCTCGGGAGGCGTCGACAGTGAAGGCGGCCGTCATCTCGAAATTGAACGCCGTCGCGTCCGGGCCAAAGCGCCCGTTAGCCGACGGCGCCCTCCATGTTGAGCTCGATGAGACGCGACAGCTCGACCGCGTACTCCATCGGCAGCGTCTTGACGATCGGCTCGATGAAGCCGTTCACGATCATCGCGGTGGCCTGCTGCTCGGTGAGCCCGCGGCTCATGAGGTAGAAGATCTGGTCCTCGCCGACCTTCGAGACCGTGGCCTCGTGCGCGACGCGGGCGTCCTTCTCCTCGATCTCCATGTACGGGTAGGTGTCGGACCGGCTGTCCTCATCGAGGATCAGCGCGTCGCACCGCACATGGCTCTTCACCTTGTGCGCGCCCTCGTCGACCTTGACCAGGCCGCGGTACGTGGTGCGCCCGCCGTCCTTCGAGATCGACTTCGACTCGATGATCGAAGTCGTCTCCGGCGCCGCGTGCGTCATTTTGGCGCCGGCGTCCTGATGCTGCCCGGGACCGGCGTAGGCCACCGAGAGCACCTCACCGTGGGCCTTGGGGCCGGTCATGACGACGGCGGGGTACTTCATCGTGAGCTTCGAGCCCAGGTTGCCGTCGATCCATTCGATGGTCGACTCGGTCTCGGCCCGGCCCCGCTTGGTGACCAGGTTGTAGACGTTGGGCGACCAGTTCTGGATCGTCGTGTACCGGATGCGGGCGCCGGGCTTGGCGATCAGCTCGACCACCGCCGAGTGCAGCGAGTCGGAGGTGTACACCGGCGCCGAGCAACCCTCGACGTAGTGCACCGACGCGCCCTCGTCGGCGATGATCAGCGTGCGCTCGAACTGGCCCGCGTTCTCGGCGTTGATGCGGAAGTACGCCTGGAGCGGCATGTCGACGTGCACGCCCGGCGGCACGTAGATGAACGACCCGCCGCTCCACACGGACGAGTTGAGCGACGCGAACTTGTTGTCGCCGGGCGGGATCACCGTGCCGAGGTGCTCGCGCACGATCTCCGGGTATTCGCGTACCGCGGTGTCGGTGTCGCAGAAGATGACTCCGAGCTGCTCGAGGTCTTCGCGGTTCTTGTGGTACACGACCTCGGACTCATACTGCGCGGTGACGCCGGCGAGGTACTTGCGCTCGGCCTCGGGGATGCCGAGCTTCTCGTAGGTCTGCTTCATCTCCTCCGGGAGCATGTCCCAGTCGGAGACCTGCCCCTCGGTGGGCTTGATGTAGTAGTAGATGTCGTCGAAGTCGATGGTCGGCATGTTCTTCGCGAACCACGGCAGCATCGGCTTGCGCTCGAAGCGCTTGAGCGCGTTGAGCCGGAACTTGGTCATCCACTCGGGCTCGTCCTTGTGCGCGGAGATGTCGCGCACGACCGTCTCGTTGACGCCCTTCTTGGGCTTGTAGACGCTCGTCTCGGTGTCGGACCAGCCGAGCTTGTACTTGCCGAGGTCGATTCCGGTCACGGCCATGATGGGCATCGCCTCCGAACGGGGCACATGGCGGTCCCGACTCACAATCCGCCCTTTGCGGACAGGCCGGGATTTACACTACGTCGATAGTAACAATTGTCCGGGGCCCGAACAATCCCGCCACTGGGCCGCTCAGGGGCCTGACGCCGAGCCCGTCGGTCCGTCGGAGCCGTTCGCCGGCTCCTCTTCGGCGGGCTGCTCCTCGGTGGCCCCGCCCTCCGCCGCGGCCAGCTCCCGGGCCTGTTCGACGAGGTCGGCGGCGTCGTTGACCAGCCGCTGGTACTCGGCCAGATCACCCTGCATCAGCGCCACCTCGGCATCGGCGAAGGCGGAGGCGGCCTGGTCGAGCAGCTCCTGCACGTCGGCGGACGGCTCCTCCGGTTGGCCCTCGTCGGGCGGCGGAACGGTGCCGTCGTCGGGCACCGTGTCCGGCTCCTGGAGCCCGAGCTCCGGGAACAGCGCGTTGAGCCCCTCCTGCACGCTCGTCGCCAGGACCGGGTTCTCGTCCTGCTTTTCGGTGAACACCACCACGAAGCGGAACTCGGGGAAGCTCGACTCCCCCTGGCCCTGCACGAAGTAGGGCCGAATGTAGATGATCGAATTGCCGACGGGGATGAGCTGCAGGCTGCCCGGGATGACCTGCGATCCCCGCTGGTCGAGCAACGTGAGCTCGCGCGAGATGTCCGGTTCCGATCTGATCGCGTTGTCGACCTGGACCGGGCCCTGCACGGTCCGGCCCTGCGGCATCTCGAACGCCTGCAGCGTTCCGTAGTCCTCGGGATCGGATTTCGCGGTCATGAACGAACTCAACCGCGTTTGGGCGTTGTCGGCCGAGACCGGAACGAATGGTTGCAGTATGAGGAAGTTCTCCTTTTGGTCACCGGGCAGCTTGATGAACAGGTAGTACGGGTCCATACGGCGACTTGTCGACGTCGCCGCCTGAGGCTCGTTCGTGGCTGTCGGATCGGTGCCCGGTGTCTCCACATCGGTCGCGCCGAGCACGTCGGTGTTCGGGTCCGGCGAACGCAGCCATTTCGCGTTGCCCTGGTAGAAGGTGTTCGCCTTGGTCACGTGGTAAGAACCGAAAACTTCGCTCTGCAATGTGAAGAGGTCTTCGGGGTAGCGCAGGTGGGCGCGCAAATCGTCGGGCATCTCGTCGAAATCGGTGAACAGCTCGGGAAACGCCTTCTGGTAGGCCTGAATCATCGGGTCTTCGGGTTCGAGGACGTAGAACGTCATGTCGCCGTCGTAGGCGTCGATCGTCGCCTTCACCGAGTTGCGCACGTAGTTGAAGTCGTGGCTGAGGCCACCGCTGCCGCTCGTCGTCTGTGAATACGGATAGTCGTTCGACGTCGTGTAGGCGTCGAGCACCCACGTGACCCTGCCGTCGATCACCACCGGGTACGGGTCGGCGTCGAACTCGAGGAACGGCGCCGCCTTCTCGACCCGTTCCATGATGTCGCGCTCGAAGATGATCTTGGTGTCGTCGGTGACCTGGCCGGATATCAACGGATTGATGTCACCGAAACGAAGCGCGAACGCCGCCCGCCGCACGAGATTCGACATGGGGACGCCGTCGTCACCGTCGTAACGGCTGCGCGCCTCGCCCTGGTCTTCGCGCGGGTAGTTGAACTCGTCTGATTCGGCGTCGACGAGGACGTAACCGCCCTGGTCCTCGCCGAAATAGATCTCGGGCCCGGTTCCGGTCAGCGGAATGCCTTCGTCGATCGGCGGGATGTCCCTGACGAAGTACTCGGGCTCGCCGCCCCTCGTCGCCCGGTTCGTCGGTGACGCGACCGCACCGTAGCCGTGCGTGTACACGATGTGGCGATTGATCCACGACTGGCTGGGCAGGTCTTCGCTGTTCAGCTCGCGTGCGGTGACCAGCACCTGGCGGGTCTCACCGCCGACCTGGTATCGGTCGACGTCGACATCGTCGATCCCGTAGTAGGTCTGCAGACCTTGCTGGGTCTGGTACGTCTCCTGGATCACCGCCGGGTCCCACAGGCGCGCGTTGTTGATAGTCGTCAGGTTGGCGTCCACCGTCGCGGCGTCGAGGTCGGCCTGAAAGTCGAATTGCTCGACCTGGACGTTGTCCAGATCGAAGGCTTGGCGCGTCGCGTCGATATTGCGCTCGATGTACGGCTCCTCCCGCGCAAACTCGTTCGGCTTGACTCGGAACTGCTGGACCGCGGCGGGATAGATCGTTCCGACCACGAGCGAGACGAAGCCCCAGAGGCCGACCGCGATGACGGGCAGGACCCAGCCGCGCAGGCGGATGTTGATGAGGAAGAGAATCGCGGCAGTGACCGAGATGAAGATGAGGAGGTTGAGGGCAGGCAGCTGCGCCTCGACGTCCGTGTATCCGGCCCCGTCGACGACGCCCCGGTGCGAGAAGTTCAGCTCATACCGGGCGAGCACGTACTGCGCCGTCTTGACCAGCGCCATCATGCCGAGAATCACCGACAGGTGGGCCTTCACCTGCGGGGTCACGCGCTGGAACGGGCGCTGCAGCCGGATCCCGCCGTTGAGGTAGTGGGCGATGGCGGTGACGATCAGGACGATGACCAGCCCGGCGAAGAGCCAATTGGCGATGAACTGCAGGAACGGCAGCTGAAAGACGTAGAAGCCGATGTCGAGTCCGAACTGCGGATCCTCGATTCCGAAGTCGACCCGGTTGCGGAACAGGATCCACTGCCGCCATTGCGACGAGACACCCACGCCCGCGATCAGCGCGAAGAACAGCGAGACGCCGATACGGATCCGGCCCGAGTAGGGAGCGACGGAACGCTGGTAGCGCTCGATGAACTCGTCTTCCGAGCCGCCCGCCCGGTGATGGGGCGCGATCCGATCGGCGATGAAGAGGTTGCCGAACATGATCACGAAGAACACGACTGTGAAGACGACGGCGGGCACGAATCGAGCCGCCAGGAGTCCTCGCCAGGTGTCGCCCAGTCCCACCGAGTCGAACCACAGGTAGTCGGTGTAGAAGCCGGCCAGGCCGCGCAGGCTGAACAGCACCACGATGATCAGGACGACCGTGATGATCATCCAGCCCCGGATTCGGAACGAGCGCCGACGACGCTCGGATGTAGGGACGCGCATCGAGTTTGAGCCTACGCGGTGGTTGCGCGCGGCTTGGCGCGGGATCTGGTGTCATCGTGGTCGTTGATCACCGCGAGCGCGCAGCGACAGCCCGGGTGCGCCGGCGGGTACTGCTGCCCGGTCGGGAAGCGGCCGCCCCGGCGCGTCGGCTCGAGCGCGTTGTCATCAGCGTCCGGGCACTGGCCGATCTGGTTCGGAACCCAACGCAATATCGAGCCCTCGGGCGCGCCGTCGTAGATACCGCGCGCGTAGGCAATCGCGAGCGCCTCCTCGAGCGCGGGCTCGAGGTACTGGCCCCGGTACTCGCGGTAGCGCGCCGCGACCCGCTGGGCGAGTGCGTCGGCGTCCGGCGCCTGCCGGATGGCGTCGATCACCCGCTCCCGGAGGGGAAGCACCACCGCGTGGGCGAGTTCGGCGACGAGCGCGACGGGCGCTCCCTCGGGGGGAAGACGTGAACCCGGCGCCTTGGCCGGCGCTTCGGCGAGGTATGCGGTCCCGTAGGCACGGTCGAGCGCGGGCCGCAGGATCTCGCTCCAAGCGGCCGCGTGCTCGTCGAGGGCCGGAACCACTGCGAGCGGATCGGTTGCGGCCCGACGGCGACGCAGCGCATCGAGCAGCGCGTTCTGCTCGTCCTGCACCGCCCGTTTGGCTTGACGGGCGAGGCTCACCGCCACCGGTTCCAGCACCTCGTCCCGTTGCGCGATCGCCGGATCCACCGGGCCCTCCGGCACCGCTTCTTCTCCGGCCTCCTCGGAGCGGACCGACTCTTCTTGTTCTCGCTTTTCCTCGCCGGCGACGTCGCCCACTTCGTCGGCGGGCACCGGGGGCGGAGGAACCGCGACGACGGCGGCGGCGCGCGTTTCGGGCGCGTCCGACGTCGGTGCGGCCGGGGCCGGGCCGGCCTTCTTCGGCTTACGCCGCGGCCGTTGCACCTCCGACTCGAGACGCGTGAACAGGTTGTGGACGTTGTCGTCCGCCGCTACCGGCGGCGCGGGCGGAGACCGACGTTCCGGTTC
>JBOGFL010000292.1:0-2099 GCA_050743285.1 Acidimicrobiia bacterium | reverse complement strand
CACCAACGACACGTACGGCGCCGCCCTCGACGCCGGCTTCGCGAAGGCCGGCGGCGACAAGTCTCTCGACGACTTCGACATCGCACCGACGGTCACCGTGATCCTGGGTGACGACGTGACGATGCTGCGGGAGCTCGTCAAGCCGATGGCCGCGCTCTACATAGGCGGGATGGGCGCCCGGGGCCGCAACTTCTACCACGACCTCGCCTGCCGGTACGGCTACGAGGGGGCGGCCAAGGAGATCCAGGACCTTTACCTCGACGGTAAGAAGCAGGAAGCCACGGCGGCGGTGCCCGACGAGCTCGTCGACGAGGTCGCCCTGGTCGGCCCCAAGGAGCGGATCGCCGATCAGCTCGCCGCGTGGCGGGAATCGGGCGTGAACACGATGATCCTCGGCGCCCAACAGCCGGAGGCGCTCCAGGTAATGGCAGAGCTGGTGTTGTAGCGGCCAAACCTGGGCACTCTTCACGTCGTGTCCCGGGAGCAGATGCAGGAACGCCTACCTGCGACGGTGACCGATGAAGACGAGGGAGAGGCCCCGTTGCGGGCCCAGCCCGCGACGTTCGACGACATGTTCCGGGACAACTACGCGGGCCTCGTCCGATCCCTCACCGTCGCGGCCGGCGACCGGGAACTGGCCGCCGATTGCGTGCAGGAAGCGTTCACCCGCGCCTACGTCCGCTGGCGCCGCATCTCGCGCTACGACGATCCGGCCGGTTGGGTCCGTCGGGTGGCAGTCAACAGGCTGCGGGACCACTGGCGCCGCTCGCGCCGAAAGGACCGTGCAGTGGCCCGGCTCGGCGCCCAGCTCGAGGACGTCGAGCCCCCTTCCGAGCCGCCGTCGGCTGACCCCAGCCTGGCGGCCGCCGTCGCCGGCCTCCCCGACCGGCAGCGCGAGGCGGTCGCGCTGTTCTACGTCGAAGGTCTCACGGTGCGCGAAGTAGCCGACTCCATGAAGCTCTCGGAGGGCGCGGTGAAGTACCACCTGCACGAGGGGCGCGAGCGGCTGCGCGGCGTGCTGGAGCATTCATGACCGATCCCGTACGCGACGACGCCCTCTCGGCCGCGCTCTCGGGGCTGGCCGCGACACCCGACGACACGGAGATTGCACTCGCCGGCCTGCGGCCGCGCATGAAGCGCGCCCGCCTCCATCACCGGTTCACGGTGGCGGCGGTGTCGGGGCTGGGCGCGCTGGCGATCGCCGGCACCGCGGTCGGGCTGTCGCTCGGGCTCGGGGGGAACGGCGGCGTCGACACCACGCCGCCGGCTTCGAGGCCGGGGAAGACGACGTCGACGACCACGACGACCACGGTCCCGGCGCCGCCCCCGACCACGCCCGGGACGGCCCCCGCGCCCACGACGCCCACAACGGTGCCGGGCTCGATTCCTCCCGACACCGTCGACGACGACGGCGACGACGACTCCGGGCCCGGAAGCGGCGACGGCTCCGGTTCCGACGATTCGGGGGGCGACGACGGCGGGGGGAACTCGGGACCCGGCCGCGACGACTCCGGCTGAGACCAAACCTGCCCGGGCGCGGCGTCGTGTCCTCTTCACGCGATCACGACAGGAGGACACATGAGCGTCCGAGTTCGCTACGCCATCGCCGTCGCGGCCGGTGCGCTGCTCCTCGGCGGCATTGCCGTCGCCAACGCAGCCACCGACCGGCCGACGGAAGAAGCGGAGACAACGTCGAACCTGCCCGACGGGACGACGCGCAACTTCGTCGCCGGCGTGGCGGGGTCGGTGGAGATCTCGCGAAGCGGCGACGCACTGACCCTCGTTCGCAGCGCGCCGAACGCCGGTTACGCCGTCGAGGTCGAAGCCGCTTCCGGGCGGGAGATCGAGGTGCAGTTCACCAACGGCACGACGGAGGTCGACTTCAATGCCGAGTTGGAGGACGGCCAGGTCCGCGTGCGGGTCCGTGACGACATCGACGACGACGGTGGCCCGAGCACGTCGACGCCCACCGTTCCCGACGACACGGTTCCCGACACGACCACGTCGACGGTTCCCGACGACGATGATGGCGATGTCGATGACCTCGACGACGGTGAGGTCGACAACTCCGGCCCCGGGAACGTCGACGACGGTGACGC
>JBOGFL010000291.1:0-3000 GCA_050743285.1 Acidimicrobiia bacterium | reverse complement strand
CGTCTACCGAGCGTTCGAGAGCCGAGGTGTTGTCGCGCTCGGTGGTGCTTCCCGCGAGCGGCAGCTCCCCCTGGACCTCGGCCGGCGCCAGCTGCTGCACGGAGACACCCAGGAGGCGGATGCCCCGGTCGACGGGCACACGCGCGAGCAGCGCACGCGCGGTGGCGCCGATCTCGGCGGCCAGGTCGGTGGGCTGGGCAAACGTCCGCGACCGCGTGATCGTGCGGAAGTCGGCGTACCGCAACTTGAGCTGCACGGTGCGGCCGGCGCGTCCCGCCTTGCGCAAGCGCTCCGCAGTCCGCTCGGCGAGCCGGGCGAGGTGCCGTTCGAGGTCGCGCCGGTCTCGCAGATCGTGGGAGAACGTCTCCTCGCTACCGATCGACTTCACCTCCTGATCGGGTTCGACCAGTCGGTCGTCCCGGTTCCATGCGAGCGCGTGAAGGTGACGACCGTGCGCATCGCCGACCGCCGCCACGACAGTGGCCTCCGGCAACGCGGCCAGCTGGCCAACTGTCTTCACGCCGAGTCCCGCGAGCCGGCCGCGGGTGGCGGGCCCGACGCCCCAGAGCCGCTCGACCGGGAGCGGATGCAGGAACTCGAGTTCGGCACCGGCGTCGACGACAAGCAAACCGTCGGGCTTCGCGAGGTCGCTGGCGAGCTTCGCCAGCAGTTTGGTGCCGGCCACGCCGACCGATGCGGTGAGTCCGGTTTCGGAGCGGATCCGTTCGCGCAAAGACCCCGCGATCATCGGAGCGGGTCCGTGGCCCCGACGCGCGCCCGTGACGTCGAGGAACGCTTCATCGAGCGCGATCGGCTCGACCACCGGCGTGACCTCGCACAGGATGGCCATCACGCGCCGGCTCGCGTCGTGGTAGGCGTCGAAGCGGGGCGCGAGGAACACCCCTTCCGGGCAGAGGCGTCGGGCCCGGCCCATCGGCAGCGCCGAGTGCACCCCGAAACGGCGGGCCTCGTAACTGGCGGCCGCGACGACGCCGCGCGGGCCGAGCCCGCCGACGATCACCGGCCGGCCTCGCAGAGCCGGATGCTCGAGCTGCTCGACCGACGCGTAGAAGGCGTCGAGGTCGACGTGCAGAATCGCGAGCGGGCTGTTCGCCACCGTCACGCAACGTCGGTGCGCCGCACCTCGAGGGCTTCGCGCCGCGTGCCGTGAACCGCGTAGCCGTAGCCCCGCGACTGGTGAACTTCCCACCGTTCGGCAATCCAGTCCGCGAGGGGCTCTCGCACCCACTGGGCGCAGCCCTCCAAGAGGCCGCGGCATTCGAGGTGCGGGACGAAAACCGCGTCGACGACGATCCCGTCCGGGTCCTCGACTCGGAGCTCGCCGTCGAACTCGACGGCCCGGTGCACCTCGACACGCAGGGACCAGCCCATGTCGGGTGCGACAGCCCGAACCTCGTACACCGGCCCCTCCCACCGGGCCACACGGATTCCCGTCTCCTCTTCCACCTCGCGGGCGAGGCCGTCGAGCAGGGTTTCGCCGGCGTCGATGACACCGCCGGGCGGGCTCCAGTCCGACCATCCTCCCCGGCGCTCGTTGCGCACGAGCAGCAAACCGGCGTCGGTCTCGACGAGCGCGGCCGCCACGGTCCACTCGTGCAGTACGCCGGACACGTCGCCAGTGTGGCACGGGCGTTCTGCTTCGTCGTCGGCCGCGAGCGCCGACTCCACCGGAGCACGACCGGCAAAGCCGTCGTTCTCCTAGCCTGGCCCGATGGGCGACGAACCGACCGACGCTCGCGACGTCCCGCCGGGGCTCCCGTCGCGGACCGCCTACCTGCTCGCGTTCCTGGCGGTGGTCATCGCGGGGGCGTTCGGCGGGGTCATCGGCTTCGGGCTCGTCGACGTCAGCTGCGAAGGCAACTGCGAGGTCTCCAAGATCTTCGGCACCCTCATCGGCTCGGTGTTCGCCGCCGGCGGCGTGGGGATCGTCGCGATGCTCGTCCTGCGGGCCATGGCCGAATGGAAGCGCCCGCGCTAGTCCCACAGTCTTGGCGTCGCTCGGGCACAACCCTCATGCCGATGCAACGCCAAACGCTGTCGATTTCACGCGTCGAAGGTGATGCGACGGAAGGCCTCGGCGTAGCGGACGCCGGCGGCGGCACCGGCCTCCTCGGCGCGCTCCCGCAGGAACTCGCGAAACCACTCCCCCGTCTCCGTGAGTTGACTCGCGTGACAGAACAGAGCGTCGATCTTGCGCTCGAGGGCGTCGCTGATGTCGACCCAGCAGTTCGGCTCCATCGTCGCCGACAGGTAGACGGCCCGCACGTGGTGCACGCCGAGCCCCTCGGCGAGCTGCTCGGCGAAATAGTGCGGGTTCCCGGCCGCCGGCAGCACGGCGTCGAGCGTCGCCCAGCCAGTGACTCGGTGGTCGTGGTGATTGAAGTACCGGTCACCGAAGAACACCGCGGTCGGGTCCGGACAAAACACGACATCGGGCTGCAGCCCGCGCACGTAGCGGGTGATCTCGGCCCGAAGGGGCAGATCGTTGGGCAGCTCACCGTCGCGGTAGTCGAGGTGGAAGTGACCCGTGAACCCGAGCAGCGCGACCGACTTGGCGGTCTCTTCGATCCGGAGCCGGCTCAGCGCCTCGAGATCGGCGCCGGGATCGGGCGTGCCCTTGTCGCCGCGCGTCGTAATGAGCAGCGACACCTCGGCGCCGCCCTCCGCCCACTTGGCGAGCGTGCCGCCCGACGAGATCTCGGGATCGTCGGGGTGCGCGTACACCGCCAGCACGCGCGCCGGCGTTTCGTTCACGAGCGTCACGATCTCACCAGTCGATATTGAGGGTGGCCCGCATCGTCTTTTCGAACTCTTCGTCGTTCATCGACGCTCGGGCCGGGAGAACGAGGTCGGAGGGCGGGCCGACGGGCCACCGCAACTTGTGCTCGTCCGACTCCACCGCATCGGCGATCGTCGCCGCCACGATCTCGACGCCCGGCGGCTCAGCGTCGCCGGACAAGACTTCGCGTGCCGCTTCCC
>JBOGFL010000290.1:0-2251 GCA_050743285.1 Acidimicrobiia bacterium | reverse complement strand
TATGCCGCCAAGGTCGCCGCCGGCGAGGACGTCAGCCAACGCCTGGCGTAAGTCACGGCGCTCGCTGGCTTCGCCTTCTCGAGCACCTTGGTCGCGGCCGGGATCACGCCCGTACGCATGATCACGGGATCGGCCGAGGGCAGCGTGCTCACCACAAGAAACGAAGAAAATGGGCTACGCGGCGATGCCGCCGCCGAGGACGACGTCGCCGTCGTAGAGGGCGACGATCTGGCCGGGCGCAACGCGCGGCTGGGGCTGCTCGAACCGAACGACGTCACCGTCCAAGCGGGCCGGGAGCGGCACGCCATGGGCACGCGTTTGTGCGGTGATCGACACTCCGGTTGCGACCGGCTCGGCGGTGAAACTCACGTCCCGCACCGTCACCGAGTCGCGCAGCAGGTCGTCGCGGGTGCCGATGGTCACGGTTGCGGTCTCGGCGTCGACGTTGACGACGTAACGGCGATCGCCGGTCGCGACTCCCAGCCCCCGGCGCTGCCCGACCGTGAAGCGGGCGTAGCCGTCGTGCTGACCCACGCGAACGCCGGCCGCATCGATGATCGGTCCCCCGGTCGCGGGCGTACGCGCGGCGAGAAAGTGCGTCCGGTCGCCGCGGGTAATGAAGCAGACGTCCATGCTCTCGGCCTTGGCCGCGGTCCGCAGTCCGAGGCGCTGAGCCTCGGCGCGCACTTCGGGCTTGGTGACCTCACCGACCGGCAGAAGCAGGCGGGCGAGCTGGCGCGGTCCGAGCATGTAAAGAACGTACGACTGGTCCTTGGCCCGGTCGGCGCCGCGCCGTAACCGGTGTGCACCATCTCCCGCCCGTTCGACGCGGGCATGGTGGCCGGTGGCGACCGCCTCGAACCCGAGCGCGGCGGCGCGCTCGAGCAACACACCGAACTTGATCGACCGGTTGCACTCGACGCACGGGTTCGGCGTGTGCGCCTTGGCGTGGGCGACGACGTACGGCTTCACCACCGCGTCATCGAAGGCGTCGGTGAGGTTGAAGACGTAATGCGGGATGTCGAGTTGGGCCGCGACCCGGCGGGCGTCCTCGACGTCGGCGACCGAGCAGCAACCCGAGTCAGAGTCGCCGCCCCAGAGCTTGAGCGTGACACCCGCGACGTCATGTCCCGCCTCGACCAGACGGGCGGCCGCGACCGATGAATCGACACCTCCGCTCATCGCGACCAGCACCGACGTCACCGAGCCGCACCTTCTGCGACGCGCAACTTCTCGACCGCCTCCGGAATTATCGCCAGTGCCTCGTCGACATCGTCATCGGTGGACGCGAACCCGAGGCTGAGACGGATAGATGCCAACGCGTCTGCGCGCACAACGCCCATGGCCGCGAGTACATGCGACGGCTCGGTCGCGCCGGACGAGCATGACGATCCCGCGGCTGCGCACACGCCGGCGCGATCGAGGGCGACGAGCAGCATCTCGGACTCGACGCCCCGGAACCCGACGTGACAGTTCCCGGCGACCTTGTGCTCGACGGCACCGTTGAAGAAGGTGTCGGGCGCCGGGCCGAGACCGGCGACCAAACGGTCCCGCAGCCGTCCGGCGCGTGCGACCTCCTCGACCCGCCGCTCGCAGGTCACATCGAGCGCGGTTGCCAGCGCGACGACGCCGGCGACGTTGACGGTGCCGGCTCGCACCTCACGCTCCTGTCCCCCGCCTTCGATCTCGGGGATGAGCGCCACGCCGGCGCGCACGATGAGCGCGCCGCAGCCCTTCGGACCGCCGAACTTGTGGCCCGAGATCGCGACCAGGTCGGCACCCGCGGTGGCGCCCGCGACGTCGAGCCACGGGACCGCCTGTACCGCGTCGGTGTGCAGAAACGCCTGCGGTGCCCGCGCCCGGACCAGCGCCACGACCTCGATGAGCGGCTGCACGGTGCCCACCTCGTTGTTGACCAGCATCACCGAGACGATCCCGGTCCGCTCGTCCAGCGCGTCGCCGAGGGCATCGAGGTCGACGATGCCCCGCCGGTCGACCGCGATCCGCCGAACCGCGAAGTCCTCGCGCTCGAGACGGTCGCAGGCGGCGAGGACACCCTTGTGTTCGAACGCGGTGGTCACGACACCGTCGAGGCCGCGCGCCCGGGCGGCGCGCGCCGCGCCCTTCACCGCGAGGTTGTCGGCCTCGGTCCCGCCCCCGGTGAAGACGACCTCGGCCGGCGCGCACCCGAGCCGGGTCGCCACGCGCTCGCGCGCATCCTCGAGGGCGGTCTTGGCCGCCCGCGCGGCGG
>JBOGFL010000289.1:0-1603 GCA_050743285.1 Acidimicrobiia bacterium | reverse complement strand
CTGTGGACGATCGGCACCGGATCTTCGACGCCGAAGATCGCGAGTGGCGGCGGCTCGGGCGCGTTTTTCGGGATCGCGAGCTCGATCTCGTCGAGCAGCGGCAAGGCGACGCGGGCCCGGTTCGGGACCGCCGGCCCGAACTCCACCGGCGGTTCGAGCCCCGCCGCAAGCGGTTCGGTGAAGTCGGCCCACAGCACACGCGGGCGCGGGGTGCGATAGCGCTCGTACTCCAGATCGGAGCGGAGCAACACGTCACCGGCGTTCATGAGCCGGGCCACCGGCGCCACCGACTCGGGTTCGAAAACACCTTCTTGGAGCCGACGGTCGAGGGCGATCAGCAAGTTGGCCGACGCGTGCGAACCAAACGGGATCAGCTCCCGTTCGACCCACGGCCGATCCATGAGGCCGGGAGTGATCGGGTCGACGGTGTTCCCCCACCGGTAGGCAGAGAAGTCGGACCCGGGGAGCTCCAACACTCGCGTGTCGCTGCCCGCGTGATCGAGCGTGGCGGCGGCAGCTACCCAGTAGTCGGGGATCTCTTCGGGCCGCTCGATACGCGGCTCGACGTAGTCACGCCCGATGATCGGCGTCAGGTTCACGATCGCCAACACCGCCGCCAGTCCCGCGGCGGCCAAGCCGATAGTGGGGCGGACCCGCGCCAGCGCACTGACGCCCATGCCGAGCAGCACCGCGGCCCCGAGCACAACGAGGGGAACCGCCCTCGGCGTGCTCCGGAGCGCGAGGCCGGCGGTGGAACCGGTGGCGAACGACTTGAAGGCCGCGCCCAGCGGCGACGGGTCATCGAACGGATGGGCGCCGACGGCGATGACCACACCCAAGACGACCAGCGCGACGAAATACGCACGGTGCCGCCACCGCGTGCACGCGGCCGCGACCAACGCCAGGGTCGGCAAGGCGAAGCTGACCAGCAACAGCCAGATGCGCTGCGTGTAGTCGTTCGACAGCCCGATCCAGGAGCCGATCCCGTCGCCGCCGTAGAAGAACCAGTTCCCGAGACCGCGCATCACCTCGGTCGCGCTCGAACCCTCCGCAACCGTGGGAACGGTCTCAGTGAAGTGCAGGACGGGAAGGCCGTAGCGGCCTTGATTGACGAGGCCGGCGACCCACCAAAGCGACGTGGCGATGACGAGCACACCGATGCGCCCCGCGGTGGCGAGCGCCTGCTGCCACGTCGCCTCGCGGGTCACCACCACGACGTGCACGAGCCACAGCGCGGGTGCGATGCCCGCGAACAGCAAGGACGTGGCGTTGGTGCCGCCGACCAGGAGCACGCCCACCGCGAAGAAAGCGGGGTACTGCCACCCGCCGCGCTTCACCGCTCGCGCCGCCAAGGCAATGAGCCATGGCATCCCGGCCCACGGCAGCAAGATCGCCGAGATTCTCGCGGTGTACGCAAGGGGATACGGCGTCAGCATGTAGACGAGCGCGGCAACGACGGCGCCGTTGTCACGTATCTGAAATGTGCGGAGGAGGAAGAGCACGCCGGCACCGGCCGCGAACGTGATCGAACCCCACCAGATCCGCTGCGCGAGCCAGTCTGGGAACGCGAGCTGCTCCATGACCCAGTAGTACGGCCCCATCG
>JBOGFL010000288.1:0-2131 GCA_050743285.1 Acidimicrobiia bacterium | reverse complement strand
GCGCATGAGGGACGCATCGGTCGCCCGCCTCCGGCACGAGACCTTGCGTCACGGCCGGGAGCGACCAGGGCGCGTAGGCTGCCGTCGACATGCAGGGCGGAGACACGCAGTCGGAGGTGCGGGCGATCCAGGGCCCGTGCCCGTTGTGCGGCGCGGCGCTGGCCGCAGCCGACAGCCGTTGCCCGAGTTGCGGGCTGTCGCTCTCGGGCGTGTACGGGCGGCCCGGCCCGTTCAGCCAGACCACGTTCTGGTGGCTGGCGGGCGGCCTCGGCCTCGTCTACCTGCTCACACTGCTGATCGTCGCGCTCGCCCGCTGACCGGTCCGCGCAAGCCGGAACCTCCCTCCCGACCCGCCCTCCGCGCCCGACCCCCATCCCGGCGCGCCGTCGCCGCGCTGCCTCACTGCGCAATGAGGCGGCCCTTTGGTCCGCCGCCTACTCTTCGGGAATGCCCGAACGCATCACGATGGTCGAGGGGCAACTGCGCGTTCCCGACGAGCCGCTTATCCCCTTCATCGAGGGCGACGGGACCGGCGTCGACATCTGGCCCGCCGCGAAACTGGTGCTCGACGCCGCGGTCGAGAAGGCGTACGGCGGGAAGCGCCGCATCTCGTGGCAAGAGGTGCTCGCGGGCCAGAAGGCGTTCGACCAAACCGGCGATTGGCTTCCCGGGGCGACCGTCGAATCGTTCCGTGAGCACCTGATCGGCATCAAGGGTCCGCTCACCACTCCGGTCGGTGGCGGCATCCGCAGCCTCAACGTCGCGCTGCGCCAGATCCTCGACCTCTACGTGTGCCTGCGCCCGGTGCGCTGGTTCAAGGGCGTGCCGTCACCGGTCCTCCATCCCGAGAAGGTCGACATGGTGATCTTCCGGGAGAACACCGAGGACGTCTACGCGGGGATGGAGCTGGAGGAGGGCACGCCCGAGGTCCGCCAGCTGATCGAGTACCTGCACGACCAGTTCGGTTGGGACATCCGGGCCGACTCGGGGATCGGCGTGAAGCCGATCTCGATCACCGGCTCCAAGCGCCTGATTCGTGCCGCTCTCCAGTACGCGGTGCGCCGCAAGCGCAGATCGGTGACGCTCGTGCACAAGGGCAACATCATGAAGTTCACCGAGGGCGCGTTCCGCGGCTGGGGCTACGACCTCGTGCGGGAGGAGTTCTCCGACGTCGCGGTCGGTTGGGACGACTGCGGCGGCGATCCCGGCGACAAGATCCTCGTCAAGGACACCATCGCCGACATTACCCTCCAGCAGGTGCTCACCCGGCCCGACGAGTTCGACGTGATCGCCACCATGAACCTCAACGGCGACTACCTCTCCGACGCGCTGGCCGCACAGGTCGGCGGGATCGGGATCGCCCCCGGCGGCAACATCAACTACGTCACCGGTCACGGCGTCTTCGAGGCGACCCACGGGACCGCGCCCAAGTACGCGGGCCAAGACAAGGTGAACCCGGGCTCGGTGCTCTTGTCGGGGGTGCTGATGCTCGAGCACCTTGGCTGGCAGGACCCGGCCGACGCCATCGTCCGGGCGCTCGAGCAGACGATCGCCGAGAAGATCGTCACCTACGACTTCGCCCGCCTCACCGACAACGCAACCGAGGTGAAAACCTCCGAGTTCGCCCGGGCGATCGTCGAGCGCCTGTAACGCGGCTGCCTCGTGCTGCTCGCCGAGCTCGACGTCCGTCACACCCGCCGCCATATGCCGACGCGGCGGGTCGCGCTCGACGGCGGCTACCTGCCAACCGGGGGCCCGGCGTTCGGCGCAGTGCTGCTGGGCGCGGTGGCGGCCGAGAGTCTCGAGGGGCTCGACGAGGAACAGTGGGATGTGCTGCCCCGCCTGCTCGACGACGCCCGGCGCGGCGAGCTGTCGGTGCCGCGCATCGCGTTGCGATACCGGCTCCAAACCGACACCCACGGTCTCGACCGGTCGCGGCACCGGATCGTCGTGGAGGCCGGGGTTCGCGTCCTCGAGCTCGACGTGCACGGCGCTGCGGTTCCGCAAGTGCTCGGCGCGGTCATGGCCGGCGCGGCGTTGTCGCCGTCCGGACGGCGGCTCGCGTTCCGCGCCCTCGACGCCGCGGTCGCCAAACCCGGCGCGCTGCCCGAGGGCCTCGTCGTGCGGCGCC
>JBOGFL010000287.1:0-10415 GCA_050743285.1 Acidimicrobiia bacterium | reverse complement strand
GTCAAGGGGGGTGGTAGGCCGCGGCGAGCTCGTCCTCCTCGTGGGCGAGCTCGGCCAGCGCGCCCGCGAGCAACGCGGCACCGAGCACGCCGATCAGCGCGCCCGCCAATCCGTAGAGCTCGAGCCCGCCGAACGCAGCCAGCGCGGTCAAGAAGCCACCCAGGCGCAGCGTGCGCCGTTCGAGCCAACGGCGAAGAACGAAGCTCTCCAGGACTTCGAAGACGATGAACACGACCGCCAGCGCGATTGCGGTGCGGTACGAGTTGGCGCCGGCAAGCACGACAATCGGGGCCGTTCCGATCACGAATCCGAAGATGGGCACGATGTTCCAGAGCGCGGCCCAGGTCGCGAGCGCGATCGGACCCGGCACCCCGGCGGCCCGCGCGAGCCCGTAGGCGATGAATCCCCCGATGATGGCGAGCATCAAGGTGCCCCGAGCGAGCGCGAGCCCCCGCGTGAGGCCGCGGTCGACAATGCGTTCGTACCGGCCCCGGCTCTCGGGATCGGGAAACTGTCGTATCGACGCACCGATGAGCGACCGGCCGAACACGACGAAGAACAGGGTCATGATGGCGATCGCGAGGAAGCCGAGGGCCCGTTCGGTCGTGTTCTCGATCGCGGCCTGAGTGTTCGAACCCCCCAACCGCTCCGGGATCGCCTTGATCAGCCGCCGGCTGCGATCCTCCAACTCGAGTTCCCGGGCGGCGTCGGAGAAGCTTCCTGACTCCTCCAGCTCGGCGGCCCGCGCGGGCACGGCCCGTTCGAGCCGTCGGGTCTGATCGACGATGTCGTCGACAAGTCCGTAGACGAAGCCGCCGATCGCACTCAGCACGACGAGCGTGACGAGCGTCACCGCCAAGCCGCGAGGCATCCAGCGGTCGAAGAAGTCCACGAGCGGATTGACGAGCGCGGCAACGGCGGCGGCGATGAGGATCCAGCCGATCACCCGCTGTGACCCGTCAGCGATGCGCAGTACGAGGATCATCAGTGCAAGGGCACCGACCGTGGCAAGTGCGGTGAGGAACGGCACACGGGCGCGCGCAACCGGCGGGTTCGGCGGCATCGATGGGTAGAGTACCGACGTGGCCGAGCCCGTACCGGCGAACCCGCCGGAGCCGGAGCAGTCACGCGAGGCAGGCACGCTCTTGGAGGTAGGGCCGGCAGTCGCCATTCCCATTGCGGGCGCGGTGGCGACGTTGCTCGTGTTCGTGTGGGTGATGCGCTCCGTCCCGCGCGCATTGACCGCGCTCGCAATCGCCGCGCTGCTGGCACTGGCGCTGAACCCGATAGTGGGCACAGTGGAACGCCGGGCCCACCTGAGCCGGGCGGCGGCGGCGGCACTCGTGCTCGCGGTTCTCGCCGTGTTGTTGACCATCGCCGCTTTGCTCATCATTCCCGAGGTCATCCGCCAGGCCCGCGGCCTTTCGGAGGACATCCCCCAGACCGTCGACAGCCTCGACGATCTTCCGTTCGTCGGTGACGACCTCCGCCGCGCCGACGCGCCCGACAAGATCCGTGAGTGGATCGACGAGCTCCCACAGCGCCTCGACTCCGACGACATCCCGATCGAGCGGATCGCCGACACCGTCATCGACGGCATCGCTGCGACCTTCCTCACCCTCTTGCTCGCGATCACCTTGCTGCTCGACGGCAATCGCCTGGCCAACGGCGTCCTGCGGCTGGTGCCGCCCGCGCACCGGCCCCGCGCCGAACGCGTCGGTGACGTGCTCTACAAAGTGCTGGGCCGGTACATCGCGGGTTCGATCCTGGTGGCAAGCCTGGCCGGGGTCGTGATGCTGATCAGCGCGCTCATCCTCGGTGTGCCCTTGGCGCCGTTGCTCTTCGCGTGGGTGACGATCACCAACCTGATTCCCCAGATCGGTGGTTTTCTCGGCGGCATCGTGTTCGTCGCGCTCGGGCTGACACAGAGCCTCGTCGTGGCGTTGATCTGCCTGGCCATCTTCCTCGTGTACCAGCAGCTCGAGAACCACGTCCTCCACCCTCTGATCGTCGGCCGCTCGGTCCACATCTCACCTCCGACGTCGATGGCGGTCGCGCTCATCGGCGTGGCCGCGGGCGGTTTTCTCGGCGCACTGTTCGCGGTGCCGATTGTCGGGGCGGCCAAGGCCCTCTACTTCGAACTGCGACCACCGCCGATCGAAGGGCCCCCCGAGCCGGAGCCGGAGCCGGAGCCCGAGCCGGCATGACCACGGCGTGGCGATACGTCGAGGGAGTCGCGGATGCCGAGGCCCTCGATGTCGCCGGGGTCCGCGACGCGCTCGACCCGACGAAGGGTCTGATCTGGGTCGACTGCGACGACGCGTCGGGTGCCGACAAGTTCGCCGAGCAACTTGGCATCGACCCGCTCGCGTCCAAGGACATCCAACACACGGGACAGCGGACCAAGCTCGAGAGCTACCGCGACCACTTCCACGTTGCGGTGCACGACTGCGTTTTCACCGACAACCACCTGGCGACGTCGGAGATCGATCTCGTGCTCGGCGACGGCTGGTTGCTCAGCGTGCGCCACCCGATCGAAGGTGGCCCTCCTTTCCCGATCACCGAGGTGCGGCGCCGGTTCGAGAATCAGCGGGGAGAGCGCGGCAGCGACGACGAGGGCGTACTCATGTGGGCGATGCTCGACGTCATCGTCGACCGCTACCTCGACGTCGCCGAACGAGTGGAGGAGCGAATTGCGCAACTCCAGGACAAGGTGTTCGGCGAACAACGACATCCGCAGCGGGAGATCCCCCAGGAGATCTTCTTCCTCGACAAGACACTCTTGGCGTTCCGCCAAGCGGCCTTGCCGCTGGGCGAGATCGTGAACGCCAACTACGTCGGCTTCGTCAACGAGCTTGCGCGCGAGCGTCTCCGGGACGTTTCCGACCACTCGCGTCGCATCAACGAGCAGATCAGCGCGCAACAGCACCTCGTGGACGGGCTCCTGAGCGCCGACCTCGCCCTCCGTTCCTACTCAACCAACGAGGTCATGAAACGGATGACCTCATGGGGTGCCATCCTGCTCGGCGCAACCCTCATCGCCGGCATCTACGGAATGAACTTCCGTCGCATACCGGAGCTGGACTGGTATCTCGGGTATCCGTTCGCACTCGGCACGATGCTCGTGCTGACGGTGACGCTCTACGTGTGGTTCAAGCAGCGCGGCTGGCTCTGAACCGCTTGATCAGGCGTTGTGCCCATGCCGCGGTCCGGGTGCGCGAGCGCCAACCCAGTTCGAGCAGCACGATGGCAATCCCTCCAACCACGAACGTCGTGGTCAAGACCTGCTCGGGCGGCAGCTCGAGTTCGAAGTAGTCGCGGGCGAAGGGCCAGACCATTGCGAGGACGAACAGCCCGACCATCGACGCGACCAGCAGCGTCCGCCAGATTGTGAACGGCCGGGCCAGGAGCACGAGCACCCAGAGACCGACGATCAGCAGGACGATCGTCGCCGCGGTTCGCTCCTCGGCCAGCGTCAGGCCCGTTTCCCAGCGGGCGTAGGCGTAAACGACGAGCGTGGCGAGGAACGCGACGAAACCAGCCGGGATCGTGAACGCGGCGACCCGGCGCACGAACCCGGGTTCGTAGCGACGCGTATTGGGTGCCAGCGACAGGAAGAACGCGGGGATGCCGATCATGAGCGACGAGACCAGCGTGAGGTGGCGGGGAAGGAACGGATACGGCCAGATGAGCAGCGAAGTCACAAGTGCGAGCAGCACCGCATAGACAGTCTTGGTGACGAACAAGTTGGCGACCCGCTCGATGTTGGCGATGACGCGCCGGCCCTCGGCCACGACACCGGGCATCGTCGCGAAGCGGCCGTCGAGGAGTACGAGCTGAGCGACGGCGCGCGTCGCGGCCGCGCCCGAGCCCATCGCCACGCCGATGTCGGCGTCTTTCAGCGCGAGCGCGTCGTTCACGCCGTCGCCTGTCATGGCGACCACATGACCCTGGGAGTGCAGGGCTCCCACCATCGCCCGCTTCTGCTGCGGCGAGACGCGTCCGAACGCGGAATGGCTCCCGAGGACCTTCGCGATCCCCTCGGTGTCGTCGGGGAGGGTGCGGGCGTCGACGGGATCCCCGGCGTCTGGGAGCCCGACGCGCTGAGCGACCGCGCCCACAGTTCGGGGGTTGTCACCCGAGATCACTTTGAGCGTGACGCCCTGGTCGGCGAAGTATCGCAGCGTGTCGGCGGCGTCGGGTCGCACCTTCTCTTCGAGAAGCACGAGCGCCGCCGGTTCCAGGTCAGCCGGCAGCGTGTCGCCGTCGAGTCCGTTGCGGGCGCGGGCAAGGAGCAGGACCCGGGAGCCGCACGCGGCAAGCTCGTCGGCTTGCGTCCGCACCGCGTCGGTCTCGGGCGCGTCGGGCCGAACCATCTCGGGGGCGCCGAGCACCCAGCTGCCCCGAGGCCCAAACGCCACCGCGCTCCATTTGCGGGCCGACGAGAACGGCACTGCACCGGTGCGGTCCCATCCTGACGGCGCGGGAAACGCGGAGCCGATGGCGGAGAGCGTGGCGTTGGCGTCGGCCGACGCCGCCAGCGCACCCAGCGCGTCGCCGAGTTCGCCGGCTTCACCATCGGTCGGCTGGACGAACGGAGCGAGCGGCTCCAGCCGGTCGAACACGACCGACCCTTCGGTGAGAGTGCCGGTCTTGTCGAGACAGACCACGTCGACGCGCGCCAAGCCCTCGACCGCGGGCAGTTCCTGCACGAGCACGTTGCGGCGGGCAAGCGTGACCGCGGCCACACCGAAGGCGATGCTCGTGAGCAGCACGAGGCCTTCGGGAACCATGGCGACGACGCCCGCGACCATGCCCGCGATCGCCTCCTGCCATCCGAGGTCGGTGGCCGCAAACTGCGAGATCAACAGGAGGAGCCCGCACGGGATGATCGCGAAGGTGACGTACTTCAGGATCGTGTTGATGCCGGAGATCAGCTCCGAATGCACGAGCGTGAACCGCCGAGCCTCGGCCGCCAGCTTGCGCGCGTAGGCATCCGCCCCGATCCGGGTCGCCTGGAAGCTGCCGGTGCCGGCGACGACGAAGCTCCCGGAGAGCACGTCCTCACCGGGTTCCTTCTCCACTGGCTCGGACTCGCCAGTGAGCAGCGACTCGTCGATCTCGAGCCCCTCGGCCGCGCGGACGACACCATCGGCCGACACCTGATCGCCGATTCGGAGTGCAAGCAGGTCGTCGAGCACGACCTCTTCGACGGGGACCTCGCGCTCATGCCCATCGCGAATGGCGGTCGCCCGCGGGGCGCTCAAGACCGCGAGTCGGTCGAGAGTCCGCTTGGCCCGCATCTCCTGGACGATGCCGATCAGCGCGTTGCTCACGAGCACGATGCCGAACAGGGCGTCTTTCGGTCGCCCAGCCGCCAGGATGACGACGAGCATCGTGCCCAGGATCGCGTTGAAACGCGTGAAGATGTTGGCTCGCACGATCTCGCCAAAAGTGCGGCTGGTTCGCTCGCCGGTGTCGTTGACCAGACCACGTTCGACGCGGTCGCGGACCTCGCCTTCGGTCAGTCCCGACGACACCGTCTCCCGAATGGGCGCCGGCGGCGAAAGGTCGGGAGGGGTAGCGACCACGGCCCGAACCGTACCCGTCCCGACGTCCTACGCTCTCGATGGTGCAGTACCCGGCCCGGCTCGAGTGCGACGTGACACTCGACGACGATCGCATTCTGCACCTGCGCCCGATCCGGCCGGACGATGCACCGCGCCTCCGAGAGTTATACGAACGTCTCTCGCCCGAGTCGCTGTACTACCGCTTCTTCTCGCCAGTGCCGCCGCCCACCGACCGTCAGCTTCGGATGTTGACCGACATCGACTACGACCAGCGAATGGCGCTCGTTGCAACGACCGGTGACGATGTCGTCGGCGTCGCCCGTTACGACCGGAACCGCGCCGACGCGTTCGCCGCCGAGGTGGCCGTCATTGTGCAAGACGACCTCCAGCGCCACGGTCTCGGTACCACGCTCATGATGCGGCTCGCAGAGGTGGCGCACGAGCGCGGCGTGGCACGATTCACGGCGACCGTGCTCCCGGAGAACCAGCGCGTTCTCGGCCTGTTCGAGCGTTCGTTCGACGTCACGCACGAACTCGTGGACGGCAACCTCAGGCTCGAGTTCCCGATCACCTGATCAGCCTCGCCCCGGCACCGACCGTCAGGTCGAGTTGGCGCGGACGAGCTCGATCTCGCCCGTGTCGTCGTCCTCGAACAGGCGGTAGCCGCAGAGCTGGGCCAACTCGGGCTTCCCTTCGTCGGGGCCGCTCGCGATGAGCTCGTCGCCCGCGGCCAGACGCACGAGACCACGCGGTCGGTAGAGGTAGCGGCCGCCG
Organism: Acidimicrobiia bacterium; assembly: GCA_050743285.1. Lineage (GTDB taxonomy): Bacteria > Actinomycetota > Acidimicrobiia > IMCC26256 > JACDBD01 > JBOGFL01. Next base: position 4,071 of record JBOGFL010000287.1, on the reverse strand, counting down.
CGCCGGATGGCGAGCACAGCGAAGCCGGGTTCCATGTCGAGGCGCGCTTCGGTAAGCGTCCGGCCGTCGAGTTCCGAACCGGCCGCGACCGGCATCCGCACGACGACGTCATCGGTGTCGCCGAGAGCAATGGCGAGAACGGGGTGCACCTCTTCCTGTTGCTCGACGAGCCAGACCATCTGCTGGGCGGCGTCGCCGATCTCCTCGGCCGCACCGCCGAGGTGCAGCAGGCCGCGGAGCGGTGAGGGGTCGAGCCGGTCGGCGGCGGCGCGCAAGACCCACACTTCGAGGCGTTCGCGCATCTCGGCGAGGCGGTGCTCGAGGTGGCTCACTTCGGCCGCCAGGCTCAGGTCGTAGAAGAGAAGCGCGGAGTACGCGAGGCCGGCCGCAACCTCGGACACGTCCTTCATCTCCACCAGGGTGTCGACGGCCCGGTCGAGGTCGGTGATGGCGGGGTCCTCTTCGATCTCGGGCGGGCGCCACTCGGGCGCGCCGGCCATGCGCCGGAGCTCGGGGATGCCGGCGGGACGACCCCGCAGGATCAAGACGTCGTCGGGCATCAGGGCGTGGTCGCCGTTGGGGTCGATCAGCCATTCCTTCCCACGGCGGATGGCGACGACGCGCAGGCCGAGGTCGGTGGGCATCTCCACGTCGGACAGCCGCCGGTGCGCGAGGGCGGAGTCCGGGCGCACGCGGACCCGGTGCGAGACCTCGTCGGCGACGGCGAGGTCGGCGACGAGAGCGGGTGGGATGCCAAGACGATGGGTGACGATGCGGGAGACGTCAACGGCGGCGTTGCCCATCCGTTCGATCGCCGACACGACGTGGAGCACGCTCGACATCTGTTCTGCTTCGTGCGGTGACCGGGCACCGAGCACGCAAAGCTCGCGCATCTCGTGGACGAGGTCGCTGAGCCGGTCCTCGAGGTCGACGACCTCTTCCGCCATAGCGGGGTCGTCGAAGAACAGGGCGGCGTACCCGAGATCGACCATGAGCTCGGAGGTGTCTTTCGCTTCCGAGAGCATGGCTTTGAGGTTGCGCGGGGTTTCTTCCGGCATGTCAGTTGAGCCCGAGGGCCACGAGCATGAGGATAAGCGACAGCGCCCCCAACAGGTCGAGGCTCGAGGTGACGATCGGGATGCCGTGGCTGTCGGGATCGAGACCGAGCCGGTCGGTCGCGACCGCGCCGTAGGAGACGATCACCACCGCGAGGGTCGTGGCGACGAGCCCGGTGCCCACCGAGACGGCGAGCACCTCGAGGACCCCGGGACAGTGTCCAAAGAGCCGAATACGGGGGCGTATGTATCCGGAGGCTCCGTCATCACGTCAATCCCCCAGGCCCAGCCCGACGATGACGAGTATCAGCGTCACCGCACCGAGCAGGTCGAGCCCCGACGTGACGATCGGAATCGCGTAGTTGTCGGGATCGAGACCGAGCCGGTAGGCACCGACGGCAGCGCCGTACGCAACGACCACGAGCAGCGTGGCGGTGATGGCCCCGGCGATGAGGGCCACGGCCAAGATCTCGAGGACGCCGGGGCTCTTCAGCCCCACGAGCGCCGCGACCAGGTCGGACGAAAGGCCGACGAGCAGATAGACCGGCAATGCGTAAAGGGCGATCAGCATCACGTCCTCGGCCACGGGTCGCAGCGTGACCCGGTTGGGCGAGACCAAGCCGAGGTGGAGCTTGGTGGAGATACGGCAGGCGAGGATGCCGCCGAGCGATCCTGACTGGGCGAGAAACGGTGGAATCAGCACGAGCAGGGCCGGAGTCGCGACGAGCGTGTCCAGGCGTTTCTCGACGGTGATTCCCGCGATCACGTCGATGATCGCCGCCACCAGCAACACCGGAACCGACTCGCGCACGACCCGTCGCAGGATCGGCTGCGGTGAGCGGATGCCCTCGACAAGCGCGATCACACCGACGATCGCGCAGAGGACGGCCACGATCGGCGTGACGATGTGAAGCTGCACCAGGAACGTCGCCAGGAAGAGGCTGGGCAGCGTGACCATGTCACCCGACGTCGTCACGATCGGCGAGGCGACGTTGTCGAAGTCCCAATCTTGTCGGACGCTCAGAGTCGCGACGCCGAGCGTGATGAGCAGCACGACGATTGAAGACAGAACTCCGCCGACCACCGAGATAACCGCGAAGTCGGCGACCGAGATCGTGTTCGTGAGCCCGAACCCAACGGCGACGATCTTGGCGACCACGGCCAGGAGCAGCGACACCGAGATGGAAAGGAGCATCGCCGCGGCCAGGCTCTGACCGACCGGGGTGTCACGCCGCCGGGCACCCCCGAACGTTCCGGTATGGATGGCGGTGCCGAGCCGGCTGCCGAGGGCCCCGAAGATGTTGCCGCGCATGCCGATTGCAGCGGGGACGAGGACGAGCAGGCCGGGGAGCTCTTCGAGCGTCCCGGTGATGGAGCCGAGGGTCAGGCCCGCGACGAGGCTGGCGACCGCCGAGACGAGGAGCGCGACAAAGCCCGCCCGGACCCCGGACGGATCCGAGCGGACCAGCGCGACGAAACGCCGCTGCATGAGCAGATCGCGCGGCACAACGAACTCGGGGGGTCAGTCATCAGGGTCTCCAAAGTCGAGTCAGGCTAGCCGGTTCTGGCGCAGGCAGAATGTTGCCTGTGCCCGACCTCGTCATCGACGTCCTGACGCTCCTGGTGTTCACGGTGGTCGGCGTGCGGCTCTTCGAGGCCGCTCGATCCTCGGTCGAGCGTCGGGGGCCGATGTTCGAGGTCGTGCGAGGAATGAAGTGGCGGCACGTCCTGGGAGCGTTCCCGGTTTTGGTGCTCGTGATCGCGGTGGCCGCCATCCTCATCCAGCTCCCGTACCTGTCGTTCGGGTGGTGGTCGGCGTTGGGGGGCGAGGGCAATCCCGTGTTCGGGACGACGAGCCGCTCCCTCGGGCCACTCGACATCATCATCCCGGTCGCGTTCGGGTCGCTGCTGATCGTCGGGCTTCCGCTGCTGGTGTCACGCGAGGAATGGGTGTTCCGGCGCGGCGCGGAGCGGCGGACGCTGGGCGACAACGTGGGGCGGGCGATCTTCTTCGGTGTCGCGCACGCGGTCATCGGCATCCCGATCGGTGCCGCGCTGGCGCTCTCGATCGGTGGGATCTACCTGACGTGGTGCTACCTGCACGGCTGGAAGGCGACCCGCACGCAAGCCGGCGCGCTGCTCGACTCGACGCGCGCGCACCTCGCGTACAACGCCTTGATCGTCGTCCTCATCGCCGTAGCGCTGGCACTGCTGGCGGTCTTCCCCAAGTAGCCCGCGCCTGTGGCCGCGTGGTGTGGCCCGCTATCGTCGCGTCCGCGTGCGTGCGCGGCTCGTCCTCCTGTTCTTGGGTTCGGCGCTGACGGTCTCGGCCTCTACCGCCGCCGTCAGCAGTGAGCCGGTGCGCGCGTCCTTATCGGTCGAGTGGAAGCAAGTGAGCGCGGGCGCCCAGCACTCCTGCGGGGTCACGACATCGAACCAGCTCTTCTGCTGGGGCGACGACGGCTTCGGGAAGCTCGGCAACGGCGCCGCCACCGAGAGCCAGCCCACGCCGGTTCAGGTGTCGGGCAACAACTGGGCCTCGGTCGACGCCGGCCGAGACCACACCTGCGCCCACAAGACGAACGGACGTCTCTTCTGCTGGGGTCGCGACAACCTCGGCCAACGCGGCGACGGTGGCGTGATTCCCGGAGGCACTGCGCCGGCTCCGGTCGAGGTCTTCGGGAACACGACGGACTGGGCGTCCGTCACGGCCGGCTTCGACCACACCTGCGCCCGCAAGATCGGCGGCCAGCTCTTCTGCTGGGGCAACGACAGCGACGGCCAGCTCGGCATCGGCAGCGACTTCCCTGTGCCAGCGACGTCACCAGCTCCGGTGGAAGGCGACGCTACCGACTGGTCGTCCGTCAGCGCCGGAAGGATCCACACCTGTGCAAGCAAGACGAACGGGCAGCTCTTCTGCTGGGGCGATGACAGCAACGGCCAGCTCGGCAACGACATTCTCTTCGAGGACGCGAACGTCCCGGTGCTTGTGCTCTCCGGCGGGCGCACGTGGTCC
>JBOGFL010000286.1:0-3758 GCA_050743285.1 Acidimicrobiia bacterium | reverse complement strand
TCGATGCCGTAGCCGGCCCCGGGGTCGGCGAAGGCCTCACCCGAGAGCTTCAGCACCACTCGCCGGTAGCGGGCATCAGCCAACCGCTACTCCTCTCCGACCTTGACCCGCACGAAGCGCCGCACGGTGGCCTCCGCGCCGAGACCGAACACGAGCTTGCCGATCGTGGTCTTCTGGTCACGCACGAACGGCTGGTCGACGAGGACCGCCTCCTTGTAGAAGCCGTTGAGGCGGCCTTCGACGATCTTCGGCACTGCCTGATCGGGCTTCCCCTCGGCCCGGGTCTGCTCCTCGAACACTGCTCGCTCGCGCTCGACGGTCTCGGCGGGCACGTCGTCGCGGTGCACCCAGCCCGGCGCGGCCGACGCGATGTGAAGCGCGAGGTCGTGTGCGACCTCGCGCGCCTTGGCGTCGCCGGGATCGACGCCACCCAGCTCGACCAGCACCCCGACGGTGCCGCGTTCGTTCTGGACGTGCTTGTAGCCGTCGAGAAGCCCGTCACGGCTCTCGAATCGGGCGACGCGTCCGAGCCCGACGTTCTCGCCCAGCTTGGCGGCGAGATCGGTCACGACATCGCCGACCGTCGAGCCGCGGAACGACTTGCCGGGGACGTCGTCGTCGCCTTCGTCGAGCACGAGCTGGGTGAGATCGGCGACGGTGCCGGTGAAATCGGCGCCTTTGGCCACGAAGTCGGTCTCGGCGGTGAGCTCGGCCAGCGCGGCGCGACCGTTCTCGACGATCACGTCGACGGCGCCGTCGTCGGCCGCCCGCCCGGATCGCTTGGCCGACTTCGTGATCCCCTGGGACCGGAGCCAGTCCTTGGCCTTCTCGATGTCGCCGTCGTTCTCCTCGAGCGCGCGTTTGCAGTCCATCATCCCGGCGCCGCTCTGCTTGCGCAGCGCCGCGACGTCGGTGGCCTTGACGTCAGCCATCGGTGGTGACCGGGCTGGGAGCGCTCGGGGCCTCGGTGCGGTTGGGCGCTTCGGCGGTCGGGGCCGGAGCTTCGGCCGGGCCGGTCGGGGTCTCGGGTTTCGGCTCGGGTTGGTCGGCCGGCCTGGCGCGCTTCGACTCGCGGAGCTTCGCCTCGCGCTCGGCCTGCGCGGCGGTGGCTTCGCGCCGGGCACGCTCCTGCTCGGCGGCCCGCCGGGCCTGCTCCTCGGGATCGGGCGGCGCCGCGTCGGGATCCGGCTTCTCCGGCTGCTTGCGGGCCGCGAGCTGCTTGCCCTCGACCACCGCGTCGGCCACCACCCGCGTCATCAGTGCGGCCGACCGGATCGCGTCGTCATTGCCTGGGATCACGTACTCGATCAGGTCCGGGTCGCAGTTGGTGTCGACGACCGCGATCACCGGGATCTTGAGGCGGTTGGCCTCGGTGACGGCGATGTGCTCCTTCTTGGTGTCGATGATGAACACCGCGTCGGGGCGCTTCTCCAAGTTGCGGATGCCACCGAGGTTGCGCTGGAGCTTCTCGAGCTCGCGGGTGACGCGCAGCGCCTCCTTCTTCGGCATCGCCTCCGTCTCGCCCGAGGTGACGAGGCGCTCGAGGTCGCGCAGCTTCGACGTCCGGGAGTGGACGGTCTGGAAGTTGGTGAGGCTCCCGCCGAGCCACCGGTGGTTCACGTACGGCATGTTGCAGCGCCGGGCCTGGTGCTCGATCGGCTCCTGGGCCTGCTTCTTCGTGCCCACGAACAGCACGGTCCCGCCGTTCTCCGACACGTTCCGCACGAATCGGTAGGCGGTGTCGATGCGCTCTAACGTCTGCTGGAGATCGATGATGTAGATCCCGTTGCGCTCACCGAAGAGGAACCGCTTCATCTTCGGATTCCAGCGTCGCGTCTGGTGACCGAAATGCACTCCGGCCTCCAGCAGCTGCTTCATGGTCACGACAGCCACGTCGGTCTTCTCCCTCGGTTGTCCCTCCGCCCGCGCGGCGCGCCCGGAGGCGCGACCTGGGATGCGGGGCGTGCGTGCTCCCGGACAACTGTCCGAGGCGCTTCCATGCTACCGCCCGGGCCCTCGGGGCCTACGGGCGGGGCCAGGCCTCGACCCGGCCCGGCTCGGTGAGGCGGAGAGCCACGAGCATCTGGTCGCAGGCGACCGCGGCGCCGACCGGGAACCCGCCCGGGCGTACCCGGCGGCGCCGGGCGCCGTCGTCCCGGTCGAGGACCACCACCTCTCCCCACTCGTCGGTGATCACGACCGCGGCGGGCGTGAGGAGCACGCGGGTGTGGAGCACCGGGCGGCGAAGGGCTCTCTGCCACCGGATCGTGCCGGTCGCGACGTCGAGGAGGGTCACGGTGCCGAGCCGGTCGACGGCCGCGATCTCGCCGGTATCGGCGACGGGCACGGTGCCGGGCTGAAAGGAGGCCGGCAGCGGCGTCGACCACAGCTCGGCGCCGTCGGCGAGGGCGTAGGCGACTGCCCGGCCCGAGAAGTCGCCGTTGCCCTGGGCGACGAGAACCGCGCCCTCGACAACAATCGGGGCGGCGACGTACGAGTCGACGGCGACGGCCCAGCGGGCGGCGCCGGATCGGAGGTCGACGACCCGAAGACGCGGGTCGTCGAAGCCCGACCACACTGCCGCAACGGCACCGGCGTCGTCGTCGACCGCGGGCGGTGCCCAGAGTTCGCCGGTGTGGTGCATCGACCACCGGAGCCGGCCGGTGTCGGCGTCGCGCGCGGCCAGCGTCCCGTCCTCGCTCGCGACCAGCGCCACCTCCATCCCCCTCGGATCGGTGACGAGCGCGACCGGACCGGCGGCGGGCACGCTCGCAGCCCACCGCTCGAGCCCGCTGCTGCGCTCGAGCGCCGCGACGTGGTCACCGCCGCTGACGAGCACTGTGTGTTCGGAGAGCGCGGGTGGATGGAGCGACGCCCCGGGAACGTCGGCCTCCCATCGCACAGTGCCGGCGTCGCAAGGCTCGAGCGCGGAGACCACGTGGGCGACGACGACCGCGAGCTCGTCGTCGGCCGCGATCGACGCCGGCGAGCCTTCCACCGATCGGATCCATTCGGCGCGTTCGGCTCGCTCCCGCTCATGACCGCCGTCGGCCGTGCAGCCGGCCGCCGCCGCCACGAGCACCAGGGCCGCGGCTCTCCTCACGGCGTGACCGCGTCGGCGGCCCGGCCGGCCCCTTCGGCCGCGTTGCCGGCGACGTGTTCGGCCCGCCGGATCAGGACCGGCACCACCGCGCTTTCGAGCGCGTCGCCGAACCCGACACACGGCGGGGCCCGGCCCTCGAGGCCGGCGCGGATCGCTGCGAGGGCGTCGGGGTCGGTGAGCACGGCGACGTGCGCGTTGAGCCCGGAACCATCGACAACCGACTCGGTCGCGCCGTCGACGCCGACATTGGTGGCCGGCACCACGAGGTCGGTGCTGACGCCGATCGTCGTGAAGTCGAGGTGGTCGGGAAGCGGACGGTCCTCGAGCGCAGCCAGGAACGCAGAGCCTTCGGCGATCTGCTGCGGCGCGGCCGCGTCCGCGGGCGGGACCGCCAGCACGCGACCGGCGAAGTCGGTGAGGGCGCGTCCGCTGTGGGTCGTGCGGATCTGCGCGGCCGCCGTCGCCAAGGGCGCACCCTCGTGGGGCGACGACAGCGTCACGATCGTGCCGATCGGTGGGTAGCGCGAGTCGGCGGCGTCGTATACGTACTTCAAGAACACGTCGACGACGATCCCGCCCTGGGAGTGCGCGACCAGGTCGACCTCGCGGCCGGGTTGGCGGGCGTCGAGATCGCGAAGCTGTTCGCCGAGGCGGC
>JBOGFL010000285.1:0-5355 GCA_050743285.1 Acidimicrobiia bacterium | reverse complement strand
ACCGGATCCCGACCCAGCCGCAGACGATGCTCTTCTCGGCCACGCTCGACGGAGCCGTCCGTCGCCTCGTCGACCGGTACATGCACGATCCGGTGAATCACGAGGTCGAGGCGCGTGAGCCGACCGTCGAGGAGATGGAGCACCGGTTCTTGCTCGTGCACGAGATGGACAAGGTGCTGGTCGTGGCGTCTATAAGCAGGGGCGCCGCCCGCACGCTCGTGTTCTGTGCGACCAAGCGCGGCGCCGACCGGCTCGTCTCGAACCTGAAGCGCGAGGGCGTCAAGGTCGAGGCGATTCACGGCGACCTCCCACAGGGCCGGCGCGAACAGGCGCTGGCCCGTTTCTCGACCGGCAAGCTCCCAGTGCTCGTCGCCACCGACGTCGCCGCCCGCGGCCTGCACATCGACGCCGTCGACGTCGTCGTTCACTACGACCCCGCCGATGACCCCAAGCAGTACCTCCACCGGTCGGGCCGCACCGCCCGCGCCGGCGAGACGGGGGTCGCGGTGACGCTGATGCTCTGGAACCAGGAGAACGTGGTGCGGACCGTCATGCGCCGACTCGGCCTCCGCGAGCCGATCACCGAGATCTTCTCCAACGACCCCCGCCTCCGCACCCTCCGCACTTTCGACTCCGACCCCGTCCTCACCTGATCAAACAGGACAAGCCTCAACGGCGGCGGCCCCGGCGCACCGGCCGGACGTGCGCACTCGGTTCCTGCAGGTCGCCCCGCTCGACGACATGGAGCCAACCGCGGCGTTGCGCGTCGGGGAACGCGGAGTTCTCGGCCATCTGGCGGCGCTCGATCACCGAGAGGACGGCGCGGCGTGTCAGGAGGACCGCGCCGAAGAGGAGCAGCGCCAGGATCAGGAACGACACCGCCACCGGCAGACCGCCGCTGTCTTGCGGTTCGGGCTCGTCGGCGACCGACATTTCCGGCTTCTCGGAGCCGCTGCCCGAGCCTGCGGTGCCGACACCGAGCGCGGGCCGTCCCAGCGCCTGCGGGAGACCGGTGAGCGCGCGGGCGTTGGCGGTGGCCGACGCCACGTCGACGGCGGTCAGCGTCTCCCCGGTACCGGGTGCGTCGGGCGGCGTGGCGAAGCCGTTGTCGAGCGTGTCCATCGCCCACGTCGTCGGCTCGGCCACGCCCAGCCCCACCGCGATCATGGTGCGGTCGTCGCGGGTTGCCGAAGCGACGATCACCGACCCGGCCTGATTCGTGTAGCCCATCTTCTGGCCGTTCGCACCGTCGTAGGTCTCGAGCAGATCGAGGTTGTTCGTGAACCTCTGCGTGGTGTCGTCGGGCCTGCTCAGTTCGTACTCGCGCAGTCCCAGCGTCTCCGCCAGTTCGGGGACCGCGAGCGCGTTGCGGGCCACGACCGCGAGGTCGTACGCGCTCATCAACGACCCGCCCTCGAACGCGTCGACGTCGTCGAGCCCGGCCGGATCGTGGAACTCGCTGTCCTGGAGGCCGATGCGCTCGCCGGTCTCGGTCATTGCGTCGGCGAACCCGGCGAGTGAGCCGCCTGCGCCCTCGGCCAGGGCGTAGGCGGCGTCGTTGGCGCCGATGAGAAGCAGGCCTTTCACGACCGGGTCGACGGGCCACGTCTCCCCCTCGGTCATACCGAGTCCCTCGGGGGGCGCGTCCGCGGTCGCGGCGCTGATCGTGAGCGTGCTGTCGACGGGGAGGCGCTCCAGTGCCGTGAGCGCGGTCATCACCTTCACCGCGCTCGCCGCATAGACGGGATCATGCGGGCTTCCCGACCCGAGGACGGCTCCCGAGTCGGCGTCGACGAGGATCCAGTGTTCGGGCGTCGCCGTCTGTACCCCCCGAGCGTCCGCCGGGGCGATGCCGGCGGTGAGCGCGCCCATGGCCACGCCGACGACGGCCCCGACGAATCTCCGCACGGCGACCAAGGCTACGAAAGGTGGCCGGGATGCGTAGGTCACGTCGGTAGGGTGAGTTCGTGACCCGCGTCGCCCAACAGAATCGAGTGTCCGACCGCATCGGCGCCATCGCCGAGTCGGCAACGCTCGCGGTCGGCGCCCGAGCCAAGGCGCTGAAGGCGGCGGGTGAGCCCGTCATCGGATTCGGCGCCGGCGAGCCCGACTTCCCGACCCCGGCGCACATCGTCGAGGCCGCCGTCGAAGCGTGCCGCGACAATGCCGCCCACCACTACAGCCCGACCGCCGGCCTCCCCGAGCTCCGTGAGGCGATCGCGGCCAAGACCGCGCGTGACTCGGGCTTCGCGTGCGACGCCGGCCAGATCGTGGTCACCAACGGCGGCAAGCACGCCGTTTTCACCGCGCTCCAAGTGCTCTGTGACCCCAGTGACCAGGTGATCTGCCCGGCGCCGTACTGGACCACCTACCCCGAGGCGATCGCGCTCGGGAGCGGCGAACCGGTGATTCCGGCCACGAGCGAGGCAACCGGTTTCCGCGTCACCGTCGACGACCTCGAGGCGGCGCGCACCGAGCGCACGAAGGCGCTCTTGTTCGTCTCGCCCGACAACCCGTCGGGCGCGGTGTATCCGCCCGAAGAGGTCGCCGCCATCGGCCAGTGGGCGTTCGAGAACAACGTGTGGGTGCTGACCGACGAAATCTACGAGCACCTCACGTACGGCGAGCACCGCTTCACCTCCATGCCGGCGGTCGTGCCCGAGCTCGCGGACACGTGCGTCGTGGTGAACGGCGTCGCCAAGACCTACGCGATGACAGGGTGGCGCGTCGGTTGGATGATCGCGCCGCCCGACATCACGGCCGCCGCGGTGAACCTCCAGTCTCATTCCACGTCGAACGTCGGGAACGTCAGCCAGCGCGCCGCGCTGGCCGCGGTCGGCGGCGACCTCAGCGCGGTGGCGGAGATGCGCGCCGCGTTCGAGCGCCGGGGTCAGCTGCTCTACGAGCGGCTGAACGAGATCCCTGGCATCTCGTGCATCGAGCCGCAGGGCGCGTTCTACTGCTTCCCCTCGCTCCGAGGCGTTCTCGGTCGCGAGATCGCGGGTAGTACCCCGCGCACGTCGCTCGACCTGTGCGAGCTGATTCTCAACGAGGCGAAGGTCGCTATCGTGCCGGGCGAGGCGTTCGGCGCACCCGGTTACGCGCGCCTCTCGTTCGCGCTCGCCGACGACGACCTCGTCGAGGGCGTGGATCGCCTCGCCAAGTTGCTCGGCTGATGGCGACCCGCGTCCTCGTCACCGAGGAGCTCGCGCCATCCGGCATCGAGACGATGCAGGCGGCTGACCTCGACATCGATGTCGAGCTCGGGCTCTCCCCGGACGAACTACTCGTCGCCGTCCCCGGCGCAGCCGCGCTGGTCATCCGCTCGGCGACCCAGGTCACTGAATCGGTGCTCGAGGCCGGCGCCGACCTCCTCGTCGTCGGGCGCGCCGGAATCGGGCTCGACAACGTCGACGTCGCCGCCGCGACCCGACGCGGCGTCATGGTCGTGAACGCACCGCAGTCGAACGTGCTGTCAGCGGCGGAGCACACCGTCGCCCTCCTCCTTGCCCAGGCACGCAACATCCCGGCCGCCGACGCCGACCTCAAGGCCGGCAACTGGAACCGCTCGCGCTGGTCCGGCATCGAGCTGCACGGCAAGACGCTCGGGATCGTCGGCCTCGGCCGGGTCGGAGTGTTGGTCGCGCAGCGTGCGCTGGCGTTCGGGATGCGGCTCGCCGCGCACGACCCGTACGTGAGCCCCGACCGGGCCCGCCAGCTCGGCGTGCAGCTCGTTCCGACGCTCGACGAGCTCGTGCGTGAGGCCGACTTCCTCACGATTCATCTCCCGAAAACGCCGGAGACCCTCGGGCTCATCTCGCGCGACGTGCTCGTGCACGCCAGACCCGGTCTTCGCATCGTGAACACGGCGCGCGGTGGCATCGTCGACGAGGCGGCGTTGGCCGAAGCCGTTGCTGACGGCCGCGTCGCCGGCGCGGCACTCGACGTCTTCGCCGCCGAGCCGACCACCGAGTCTCCGTTGTTCCGGCTCGAACAGGTCGTGGTGACACCACACCTCGGCGCATCGACCGTCGAGGCCCAGGACAAGGCGGGCCAGACGATCGCCGATCAAGTGGTGCTTGCCCTCCGCGGCGAATTCGTGCCGTTCGCGGTGAACGTCGCGGCCACGGAGGCGGCTGAAACCGTGCGGCCGTTTCTCCCACTGGCCGAGCGCCTGGGGCGCTTGTTCAGCGCCCTCGCCGGCGGCACCGTCGACGTGCTCGAGGTCGCCTACGAGGGCGAGATCGCCGCCTACGACTGCCGGGTACTCACGCTCGGGGCGCTCAAAGGCGTGCTCGGTGCGTTCGTCGACGAGCCGGTCACGTTCGTCAACGCGCCTCAACTCGCGGAGGAACGCGGACTCGAGGTGCGGGAGACGACGTCGTCGTCGGCGTTGGACTACGTGAACCTGCTCACGCTGCGCGGCCGGAGCGCCGAGCGCGACGTCCACGTGGCCGGCACGCTGTTCGGCAAGCGCGAGGTACCCCGTATCGTCGGCATCGACGAGCACCTCGTCGACCTACCGCCATCCCGGCACATGCTCGTCGTCCGCAACGACGACGTGCCCGGCATGATCGGTGCGGTCGGCTCGATCCTCGGCGAGGCCAAGGTGAACATCGCCGACATGGACGTCGGCACCGGGCCCGGCGGCGCCGCCGCGCTCATGGTGCTCTCGACCGGTACCCCGGTCGCCGACGCGGTCGTCGAGCGGTTGCGCACGGTCCCGGGCGTCATCAACGCCCAGGCCATCGAGCTCGACCAGTGAGCCGATCGCGTCGGCCCCCGGCGTGGACGTCGAGGCCCAAGACGATCAGACGTCGGGCGAGGTCTCCTCGGTGATGTCGTCGGCGCCGTTGTCCGCCGGTGCCTTGGGTGTCGGCGGGTACGGGAACGGTTGCGGTTCCCAGTCGGTGCCGGCGCTCTGCCGCTGCGATTCCCACCACCGCCACGCGGCGTACGCGATGCCGGCGAGCAACCCGATCCCTACCATCTTGCGAACGACGCGAGCCATGCGTACACTCTAGGACCAATGCGAAAGGATCGAATCAGCCAGAGCCTGCTCCTTATCTAGCGGCGAGCACCGCACCGGTGCTCGCGGACGCCTCCTCGTGCCTACGGGCCGGGGAGGTTTTTCGTTGGCCTGATTCATGGGACGGAGAGCGACATGAGCGACCGAGTGAACATCTTCGACACGACGCTGCGCGACGGCGAGCAGTCGCCGGGTATTTCCCTCGACGTGGGCGAGAAGCTCGAGATCGCGGAGCAACTGGCTCGGCTCGGCGTCGACATCATCGAGGCCGGGTTCCCGATCGCGAGCGACGGGGACTTCGAGGCGGTCGAGGCGATCGCCAAGAC
>JBOGFL010000284.1:0-2583 GCA_050743285.1 Acidimicrobiia bacterium | reverse complement strand
GAGCTGAACCCTGCGCTCGCCATCCGCGGGTGGGAAGGGAGCAAGCGGGGCCAGGCGACTGCCCGGGAGATCTTCAGCCGCGTCATCGAGGAGGCGCTCCCACCCGGCAGCTTGATCGGCTCCGAAGCGCAGCTCATGATCGCCCACGACGTCAGCCGATCGGGACTCCGGGAAGCGATCCGCATCCTCGAACATCACCAGATTGCCGAGATGCGCCGAGGACAGCACGGCGGGCTGTTCGTCGTCCCGGCGGACGTGTCCGCGGTGTGTGAAGTCGTGGCGGTTCACCTCGAACGTCATGGTGTGGAACAAGCACACCTCGCAGAGCTTCGCATCGACGTCGAGAGCGCACTCGTGGACCTGGTTGTCGATCGGTGGAGCCTCGGGTCTGAGGGACGTCTCAACGACACCTTGCTCGCGGAGCGGGCCGTGACGGGCGACCAGATCGTCGTCAACGATCTACACGCGGTCCTCGCCGCACTGACCGGGAACCGGGTCCTCGAACTGGTTGCGCGCGTCCTGGTCCGCTTGAGCCGGCTTCACGATGGCACCCGCACTGCTCGAGTTCGGCGTGCCATGCGAGCCGAGGTCAACAACGCGCATGCGCTCATCGCTGAGGCGCTCATCGAAGGCGACAGGGACGTTGCCCGGTACCGACTTCGCCGCCACCTCGAGTCGGTCGCACAGGCCACCGATGAGGGCCGCTGAACGAGGACCGACGAGCCGATGCTGCGCATGAGCAGACGGCTGCCGGTCCCGATCGTCGGCGCGTAGGCGGCCGGTCGCCGCCCTGACGATTGCCTCCGCCCTCGCCCTCGGGCAGCTGGTCCGGCACCGGAAACCGACGAGATCCTTGCCGCGCTCGGCTACGACGCCGCCGCGATCGCCGACCTCCGCGAGCGCGGCGTCGTGGCGTAGCCCCGATGAGTCAGGAGTGGGCGGGCGCCGCACCGGTCGAGGTCCGGCCCCGGTCAGCGGTTCTTGCGTTGCATGCGCGACATGATGTTGCGGGCCGATTCGCCCTGGTTGTGGGCCTCGTGGGCGAAGAGGTAGCGGCGGCGCTCGACCTCGTCCTCGGCTTCGTTCAGGTTGCCCTTCACGAGCGCGAGCAGCGTCGCGGGAGTCCGCACGAGGCGTGCCGCGACGTCCAGGGTGTATGGGCGGAGCTCGACCGCCGGAAGCACCACATGGACCATGCCCAACGCCAGCGCCTCCGCGGCGTCGAACCTCTCGTTGAGCAGGTACAGGCGGCGGGCGAGGGCGGTTCCGCCGATGCGGGTCCAGAAGAGCGAGCCGGCGTAGTCGCCGGAGAGCCCGTTGGGAGTGAAGTTCGTGGCGAACACCGCGTCGTCGGAGGCGAACCGCAGGTCGCAGGCGGCGGCGAGGCTGCAGCCGGCGCCGACCGCGGGCCCGCCGACCATGGCCATCGTCGGCTTCGGCATGAGGTGGAGGAGCATGGCGGCGTGGGTGTCGTGCCGGGCCAGGTCCCCTTCGAGGGCGTCGGCGGGGACGCCCAGCTCGCTGCCCGGTGAGCCACCCCCGCCGTCCTTCACGTCGCCGCCGGAGCAGAAGCCCCCGTGTCCACCTTCGGGCGCGGCCCCGGTGAGGACGACAACTTTCGCCTTCGGGTCGTCGGCCATCGTGCGCACGGCGGCGTCGAGGGCGGCGATGAGCTCGCCGTTCAACGCGTTCCGGCGCTCCGGACGGTTGAGCGTGATCGTCCCGACCCGGTCGGTGACGTCGGTCAGGATGACGGGCGCGTCGGCCATGGGGTGGGCGCGCTCAGCGGATCAGCGGGTCCCGGGGCAGGCCGAGGATCCGCTCGCCGATCTGGTTTCGTTTGATCTCCGAACGTCCCGCCCGCGATCGACAGCGCCCGGTTCATGTGGACGAGCATCCCACTCATCGCCCCCGGCCGGTCGAGGAAAGCAGTGTCGGGCGCGCCGCGCAGCCATGACCGCGGCCGCCTCGTGCCCGCCCGGTGGTCGTCGGCGATCGCGATCGACATGCGGAAACAGTACCCTCTATTCGCCGACGCCGCGGTACACTCACTTCCTCATTGGCCGGAGGGGGAGCGCGAGGTGGACTTCGCGTTCGGCGAGGATCAGGAGCTGCTGCGGAGCAGCACGAGGGCGTTTCTCGACAAGCGCCACCCGCTCGGCCGGCTCCGACCCGTCCTCGAGACGCCGGAGAAGGTCGATCGCGACGTCTGGCAGGCCGGGGCCGACCTCGGGTGGACGGCGATGCTCGTGCCCCCCGACTGCGACGGTGGCAGCGTGACCGAACAGCCGCTCGTCGACCTGGTCGTGCTGGCCGAGGAGCTCGGCCGGGTGCTGTACCCGGGACCCTTCGTGCCGACCAACGTGGTGGCCGACGCCATCGCGCGCGACGGCACTGACGACCAGCGTAAGGAGCTGCTCGGCCCGATCGCCCGCGGCGAGTGCCTCGCCGCCTGGTGCCTCGCCGAGGACGGCTCACCCGATCCGGCGGCGGTGGCGGTGCGCGTGACGCGCGACGGAGACGGGTACCGGCTCGACGGACGGGCCGGCTACGTGCATGGCGCCGTCGACGCCGAGCTCCTAC
>JBOGFL010000283.1:0-2460 GCA_050743285.1 Acidimicrobiia bacterium | reverse complement strand
GTCGAGCACCGTGTTGTCGGCAAGGAACTGGAAGATGCCCTCGAGGGAGGTCGTGCCGGTGGCGCCGTACACGAGGGCGACGCCGTAGAGGAATATCGCCGACGAGAACGCGCCGAGCACGAAGTACTTGATGCCCGACTCCTGCGAATCGAGGCGCCGCCGGTCGAAGGCGGCGAGGACGTACAGCGGGATCGACAGCACCTCGAGCGCGAGGAAGACGACGACGAGGTCGTTGGCGGTCGTCATCGCCAGCATCCCGGCCGACGAGAGCAACAACAGGGCCAGGTACTCGGGCCCCTCGAGCCCTTCGCGCTGGAGGTAATGAACCGAGAGCAAGAGCGCGAAGGCCGTTGCGATCACCACGACGACGCCGAGAAACACCGCGAACGCGTCGACCCTCACCATGTCGCCCATCGTGGAGATGGCGCCGTCGTCGCGCACGAGCACCCACTGGCGGGCGAGGAACCCAAAAGCGACCGCGACGCTGATCAGCGCGAGCGCGACGGCGACCGGTGTCGTGAACGGGGACCGGCGCATCCATGACCGGACCAGGACGATCGCCACACCGGCGCCCGCGACCGCGATGAGTGGCGCCATCGCGACCCAGTCGACGGTGGGTGTCTGGACATCGTTCACCAGCTCAACTCGATCTCCGCGCGCGCGAGCTGCGATGCGGATCGCTCGTCGGTTTCAGCGCCGCCGCGCAACGGCAGAGGGCCTGCTTTGCCGGCCCTCACCCGACTTGCTCCGGGCGTCGCCGCGAGGGGGGTGGTCGGGAGAGGCGCCTGCCCGCCTCCCGCTTGGATGATCGGGTCGGGACTGTCCTCGCGGAAATCGGTCTCGCGCTCGAAGTGCTCGATGAGCGACTTGGCGGTCGGTTCGACCCGGTCGAGGACGGGCTTGGGGTAGATCCCGAGGAAGAGGCTGGCCACGAGCAGGGGCGCGACGACGACGACCTCGCGAACGCCGACGTCGCGCAATCCGGCGTTCTCGGCGCTGGGCTGACCAGTGAAGACGCGCTGGACCGCCCACAGCATGTAGACCGCGGCCAGGATCACCCCGGTCGTGGCGATGATCGCCCAGGGGCCGTCGCTCACGAACGTTCCCAGCAGGGTGAGAAACTCGCCGATGAACCCGGACAGGCCGGGGAGCCCGATGCCGGCGAACGTCGCGATGAGGAACATCGCGGTGAAGAGCGGCATCACCTTCCAGATGCCGTTGAGGTCGGCGATCTGGCGCGTGTGCCGGCGCTCGTAGAGCATCCCGACGAGAAGGAACAGCGCACCCGTCGTGAGCGGGTGGCTCAACATGATGAACAGCGCCCCGTCGAGCCCGATCGTCGTCAGGGAGAAGATGCCGAGGACGATGAAGCCCATGTGCGACACGGACGAGTAAGCGATGAGGCGCTTCACGTCCTTCTGCATGGCCGCCACGACCGCGCCGTAGACGATCCCGATGACTGCCAGCGTCATCATCAGCGGCGCGAAGTCGATGGACGCCTGGGGGAACAGGGTGAACGAGAATCGCAAGAACCCGTACGCGCCCATCTTGAGGAGCACTCCGGCCAGGATCACCGACCCGAAGGTCGGCGCTTCCGTATGCACGTCCGGTAACCACGTATGGAACGGCACAAGTGGTGCCTTGATGGCGAACGAGATCATGAACCCGAGGAAGAGCCAGCGCTCGGTGGTGAGCGACAGCCCGTCCCAGTCCATCAAAACCCGGAAATCGAAGGTGAGGTTGCCGGTCGCGCTCTGGTGCAGGAACCCGAGCACAAGGATCGACACGAGCAGGAACGCAGAGCCGGCCGCGGTGTACACGAAGAACTTGACTGCCGCATAGACGCGCCGACCACTCCCCCAACCCGCGATGAGGAAGTACATCGGGACCAGCAGGAACTCCCAGAACACGAAGAAGCAGATGAGGTCGAGGCTGGAGAAGATGCCCATGATCGCCATCTCGAGCATCAAGAACCAGAACACGTAGGCCTTGACCCGATGCTGGAGAGGCTGGGATGCGAGCAGACCGATCGGGAACAGGAAGGCTGTGATGATGACCATGAACAGGCTCAACCCGTCGACGCCGAACAGGTAGTCGACGCCAATGTCTTCGATCCACTTGTACTGCTCGACGAACTGGAAGCCGGCTTCACCGCGTTGGAAATGCCACAGCAACCAGCCCGCCAGGCCGGCAGTGGCGATCGTGGTGACGTAGCCGAGGGTTCGCGCCAGCTCGGGACGCCGGGCCGGCGTGCACAGCACGAGGAACGCGCCCACCGCGGGTGTGAACACGATGACGGTCAGGATCGGGAAATCGCTGTTCACGCGTCACCGGTCGCGTCTCGCTCGAACGTCGGGATACCCGCCGTCCGCCCTTCGGGTCGCTCGCCGCTCATTGCCACGCCCCGCTCGTCAGAGCCACGACCACCAACAGCACCGCGGTCCCGAACACGAACATGAG
>JBOGFL010000282.1:0-2600 GCA_050743285.1 Acidimicrobiia bacterium | reverse complement strand
TCTCTTGCTCCTCTGCGTCTTCTAGTCGGTGCGTTCTCCGAACCATGGCGGTGCGTCGAGCGGGGGGTTCGGCAGCGGCGTGATTCGCCGCTCGGCGAGCAGCTTTGCGAATCCCTCGCGATCGGCGGGAACCGAGCGGGGGTCGCCCATCATCACCTCGAGCATGAGCGCGCCGTCGGGCCCAGCGACAATCGGCCCGAACACCTCGCCCTCGTCGAGCACGATGTTGGTTCCGGAGCGACACACCACGTCACCGACAGTGATCTCTCCCTCGAGCACGTAGACGATGTGGTCACTGCGGTGGCCGTGCCGCTCGATGACCATGCCGGGGTCGTACCGCGCGTAGAGCACCATCAGCTCGGGCGTCCACTCCAAGTACTTCTCCCAGACCGACACGCGCCGGTCACCGTGTTGCTGTGCCTTCACTTCTTGCCACTCGGCGTCGTCGAGGCTGGTAATTCTCGGGCCGGGCGCGTCTTGTGCTTCGGGCATCGCCGCGAGTCTATGGAGATTCGCCGCATTGCTGACACAAGCGTCATACTGACGACCCCTGCGATCGTCCGGAGACCGATGAACCGCGCCGTGAAGCAGCCCGTCGACGTGAGTGGTCGGCCGCTGCGCCTCCGCGAAGTCGACCTCGGCCGGTTCCTGCACCCGAAGATCGTCGTGGTGATAGGCGCGTCAGAGGCTGCCCGCAAGCCGAACGCCGCGATGACACGCAAGCTCAAGACTTGGGCCGACAATCACGGCGCCTCCTTCTACCCCGTGCATCCGTCGTACGACACCGTGCTCGGAGAACGCTGCTACGCGGACGTCTTCGAGGTGCCCGGTGACATCGACCTCGCAGTGATCCTCACCGGCACGGCGGTCGACGCGTTCGAGGAGGTACGTACCCGGGGTGCGGCCTTCGCGGTCATCTTCGCGGCCGGCTTCTCGGAGGCCGGCACCGAGGGCGAGGCCCTGGAGGCGCGGCTCGCCGAGCTCGTCCGGACCGGTGACGTGCACCTGCTCGGGCCCAACACGAACCTCAACGCGTTCGAGGACTTCCGCGCCGATCTCTCGGGGCCGGGCATCGCACTCGTGACCCAGAGCGGGCACCAGGGCCGGCCGGTCTTCCAGGGCCAGGAGCTCGGGATCCGGCTCACGCACTGGGCACCGACCGGCAACGAGGTCGACCTCGAGTTCGCCGACTTCGCCGCCTACTTCGCCGACCAGCCGGAGGTCGGGGTCGTCGCGGCTTACATCGAGGGCTTCAAGGACGGGCGGACAATGATGCTGGCTGCTGACCATGCCGCCGAGCAGCGCACGCCGATCGTGTGCGTGAAGATCGGCCGCACCGACGAAGGCCGGGCGATGGCCAAGGCTCATACCGGACACCTCACCGGCTCCGACGCGGTGGTCGCGGCGGCTTTCCGGCAGTTCGGCGTCACTCGCGTCGACGGGCTCGATGAGCTCCTCGACGTCTCGGCCGCGCTGGCGCGCACGAAACCGCCGACCGGCGACGGAGTCGCGATCTACGCGATCTCGGGCGGCACCGGCGCGCACATGGCTGACATGTGCGCCGCCTCAGGCTTGCGGTTGCCGGCGCTCGCAGCGCAAACCCAGACCGCGCTGCACGACGGCCTGATTCCCACCTACCTGTCGGTGAGCAACCCGGTCGACTGCGGCGGACCGCCGGTCGCGACGCCCGCCGGCCGCGCCATCCTCGACCTCATCGTCGGCGACCCCAACGTCGATGTTCTCATCGTCCCCATCACCGGTGCCGTCGAAATGTTCAGCAAGCCGATGACCCGCGACCTCATCGCGGTCTCGCAGACCAGTGACAAGCCGATCTTCGTCGTGTGGGGCGCCCCGCCCGGAACCGACGACACCTACTACCGCGCCCTCCTCGACGGTGGGCTGCCGGTGTTCCGTACGTTCGGCAACTGCGTGCGGTCCGTGCGCGCGTACCTCGACTACTGGGCGTTCGTCGGTCGATACCAGTCGCCGTTTCGCGAAGTCCCGACGGAAGCGGAGCCTGGTGCCAAGCCGGCGCGCGCCGCGTTACAGGCGGCGGGGGCGGGTGGCGCGCTGTCGGAACACGCCTCGAAGCGGGTGCTCGAGCCCTATGGTGTCGCCCGTCCACGCGAAGTCTTGTGCGCAACTGACGCCGAGGCGGTCCAGGCCGCGCAGGAGATCGGCTACCCGGTGGTGATGAAGGTCTCGTCCCCCGATCTGCTCCACAAGAGCGACCTGGGCCTCGTGAAGATGGGCGTCGGGTCCGACGCCGACGTGCAGGAGTCCTTCAACGCCCTCACCGAACGCGGCCGGCGCGCCGATCCCGGAGCCCGCGTCGACGGAGTCCTGGTGAGCGAGCAGGTGACCGACGGCGTCGAGATGGTCGTCGGCGTCTCGCAGGACCCGCTTTTCGGCCCGGTGGTGATGGTCGGCTCGGGCGGCGTGTTGGTAGAGGTGCTCGGCGACGTGACGTTCCGGGTTCCGCCGTTCGGACGGGACGAAGCCGAACGCATGGTGCGCGAGCTGCGGGGCTTTCCGTTGCTCGAGGGCGTGCGCGGGCGGCCTCCGGCCGACGTGGACGCGCTCGTCGACGTGGTCATGGC
>JBOGFL010000281.1:0-1754 GCA_050743285.1 Acidimicrobiia bacterium | reverse complement strand
CTCCACCGCGACCGGCATCCCGGTGTTCAAGTTGACCGAGGAGGAGTCCGCGCGCCTGCTGCGCATGGAGGACGAGCTGCACAAGCGCATCGTCGGTCAGCACGAGTCGGTGAAGGCGGTGTCGCAGTCGATCCGCCGGACGCGCGCCGGCCTGAAGGATCCGAAGCGGCCCTCGGGGTCGTTCATCTTCCTCGGCCCTTCGGGCGTCGGGAAGACAGAGCTCGCCAAGACGCTCGCCGAGTTCCTCTTCGGCGACGAGCACTCGCTGATCCAGCTCGACATGAGCGAGTACATGGAGAAGCACACCGTGTCGCGCCTCGTGGGCTCGCCCCCGGGTTACGTCGGCTACGACGAGGGTGGCCAGCTCACCGAGGCAGTGCGGCGTAAGCCGTTCTCGGTGGTGCTGTTCGACGAGATCGAGAAGGCGCACCCCGACGTGTTCAACACGCTGCTCCAGATCCTCGAAGATGGGCGTCTCACCGACGCGCAGGGGCGCACCGTCGACTTCAAGAACACCGTCATCATCATGACGTCCAACCTCGGCACCGCCGACCTGCGTAAGGCAACCGTCGGTTTCGCCAAGGCGGACGAGGCGGTCACCTACGAGAAGATGAAGGAGAAGGTCACCGACGAGCTCAAGAAGAGCTTCCGGCCCGAGTTCCTGAACCGGATCGACGAGGTGATCGTATTCAAGGAGCTGACCCGTGAGGAGGTCACCCATATCGTCGACCTCATGATCAAGCGGGTCCAGGATCAGCTCCAGGGTCAGGGCATCGGACTCGAGCTCACACCCGCGGCCAAGCTGCAGCTGGCCGAGAACGGCTACGACGCGCAACTCGGCGCGCGGCCGCTGCGCCGGGCGATCCAGCGTCACGTCGAGGACCCGCTGTCGGAGAAGATCCTGTGGAAGGAGTTCCACGCCGGCGAGACGATCGTCGTCGACGCCGAGGACGGCGAGATCGTCTTCCACTCGGTGGAGGGTGTCGAGCCGCCGCCGGTCGAACTGGCCGGCTCGGGATCCGAAGGCTGACCGACACTCCGCGTCAACAGGGCGGAAGGGGCACATGCGGCCTTCACCCGGCCGTCTCGCGTGCCTGATCGCCGGCATCCTGGTGCTCTCCGGCTGTCGCGTCGACACCACGGTCCGGGTCGACGTGACCGACGATGGCAGCGGACAGGTGGTCGTCGTGATCGAGCTGGACGCCGAGGCGGTGCAGGCGGCCGAGGCGGGGGGCGGGATGCTCGAGCAACGGGTCCCGCTGTCAGACCTCGGTGACGCCGGGTGGCGCGTCGGGAAGTGGGAACGCGCCGACGACGGGTCGGCGCGCCTCACCGTCACCCGCAAGTTCGCGAACCCCGACGAGGTATCGGGCATCATTGCCGAGATCAGCGGTCCCGCCGAACCACTGCAGCTGACGCTGACGCGGGACGAGTCGTTCTACGCCAAGGAGTTCGAGCTGAAGGGCGAGGCCGACCTCACCGAGATCACCGCGGTGACCGGCGACCGGGAACTCCTCGACCGGCTCACCGCCGAGGACGTCGACGTGGCGGCGCTCGAACAGCGGTTGCGGACCGAGCTCGACGAGTCGTACCGGCTGCGCGTCGCCGCCCGCCTGCCCGGCGCGGGGACGAAGGAATGGGAGGTCGCGCCGGGCGAACGCGTCGAGATCGACGCCTCGTCGACGTCGCGGCCCGTGTTGAAGGGATTTCTTCTCATCGCCGGTGTGGGGCTCGCGGTGCTCGCGGCGCTGTTG
>JBOGFL010000280.1:0-3769 GCA_050743285.1 Acidimicrobiia bacterium | reverse complement strand
CGTGCCGAGACCGGCGGCCGGGATCACGGCTTTTCGGACTATCTGTGTCACGGGCCTGCTTCTCCTTCGCCGCCGACGGTACCGGGCGCCGGACCGCCGAGGCCGGTCTCTTCCCGCCGGATCAGGCGCCGCAGGTTGGGCGTGTGGCGAATCACGATCAGGGCCGCAAGCACTGCCGTCGTGATCACATCGCCGGCGCTGGAGAACACCGCGACCAGTACCGGGAACGCAACCACCACGACGAGCGATGCAACCGACGCCTTGCCGAGCAACCGCGCCAGGGCGAGCCAAACGATCGCGAGAACAGCAGTGATGAACGGAAAGATGACGAGCGTGACCCCGGCCGCGGTCGCCACCCCGCGGCCGCCGCGGAATCGACGGGTGACCGGAAAGATGTGGCCGAGCATCGCGGCCGCGCCCAGGACGAACGCGCCACGGTGGCCATCGAGGACGAGACCAACTGCCGCCGGCATGGCACCCTTGGCGCCGTCGGCGAGGAAGACGAGGAGACCGGCCTGCCAACCGATGAGGCGGGTGACGTTCGAAGCGCCCGGATTCCCAGATCCCTCCTGATCGACGTCACGCCCCCGGGCGCGGGCGACGAGCGACGCGGTCGGGAACGTCCCGATCATGTAGGCCACCGGGACGAGCAGCAGCACGACCAGCACGCCGCCATTCTCGCCGACTCCAGGCGGTACCATAAAAGGCCCAACGCGAGCTGTGAGGCGCTTCCGATGCCGACCTACGACTACCGCTGCGACGAATGCGGCGAGGAGTTCGAGGTCTGGCAGTCGATCAAGGACGACCCCCTCACGGAGTGCCCTCGCTGCGGCGGCTCGCTCCGCAAGGTCATGAGCCCGGCCGGGATCGTCCTCAAGGGCTCGGGGTTCTACAAGACCGACAGCCGCCGCGGCGGCGGTGACGGCAAGAAGTCCGACGGCGAGAAGAAGTCCGACGGCGAGAAGAAGTCCGACGGCGGCAAGAAGTCGGACGGCGACAAGAAGTCCAATACCAAGTCGGAGAAGAAGTCCGACTCCAAGGCCGCGTCGAGCAGCAAGGACTGACCCCGGTACCCTCGCCAGGCGTGGCGGTCCGGGTAGTCCTCGCCGAAGACAACTATCTTCTGCGCGAGGGCGTACGCCGCCTGTTCGAGACTGATCCCGAGGTCGTGATGGTCGCGGCGTGCGAAGACCTCGATGGGCTCCTCGCCGCGGTCGACGCTGAGCATCCCGACGTCGTTCTGACTGACATTCGCATGCCGCCGAGTGGCACCGACGAAGGCATTCGGGCCGCCGCCCAACTACGCGCCTCGCACCCCGAGACGGGCGTGATCGTGCTCAGCCAGTACAGCGACCCCGAGTACGCGTTGGCGCTGTTCGCGGAAGGTTCCGAGCGAAGGGGCTACCTGCTCAAGGAACGAGTTTCAGACATCGACCAGCTCCGCGCCGCGATCCTCGAGGTGCATGGCGGCGGATCCGTCATCGACCCGAAGGTCGTCGAGGCGCTGGTCGACGCCCGCGCCCGGCGAACCGAGTCGCCCGTCGCCCGGCTCACTCCTCGCGAGCGTGAGGTGCTGTCCGAGATGGCGCAGGGGCGTAACAACGCCGCCATCGGCGAGGCGCTCACGCTTTCGGAGCGGGCGGTCGAGAAGCACATCAACTCGATCTTCTCGAAGCTCGGCCTCTCGGAGGAGCCGAACGTGCACCGCCGAGTGAAGGCTGTCCTTCTCTTTCTCTCGACCGAGGGACCGGAGCCGGCCGGGGGTTAGCCCCACCTCCCGTGGGTGTGGGCACACGCTGTGCAGACCGAGACCGCGATGGGACAATGGGGCATGGCGGACGACCGCGTGCCCGTCCTGGTCGTCGACGATCAGGCGCCGTTCCGGCGAGCGGCGCGGCGCGTGACCGCGGCAACGCCCGGTTTCGAGGTCGTGGGCGAGGCCGGCACCGGCGAGGAGGCGGTCGAGCTGGCCGAGTCGCTCTCGCCCCGCGTCGTCCTCATGGACATCAACATGCCCGGCATCAACGGCATCGAAGCGACCCGTCGGATCACGGCCGCACACCCGGGCACCGTCGTCATTCTTCTCTCGACCTACGCGGCCGACGAGCTTCCCGGCGACGCCGCGACGTGCGGCATGGCTGCGTACGTGAACAAGGAGGAGTTCGGGCCCGGCGTGCTCCAGGACATCTGGGCGCGCGCCGGATAGCCGCGCTCGCTCAGGCCTCCATCCGCTCGGCCGGCACCCACCCCGTAATCGCGGTGCCGTTTCCGGGTGTCGATCGCACGTCGAACCCGCCGCCGACGGCGCCGAGGCGGTCGCTCATGTTCACGAACCCGTGGCCGTTCCGCGCATCTGTTGCCATGTCGAAGCCGGCGCCGGTGTCGGCGACCTCGAACGTGAGCCGGCCGTTCTTATCGTGAAGGGTGACGGTCGCCGACGCGCCCGCCCCGGCGTGCTTGCCCGCGTTTTGGAGCGCCTCGAGGCAGCAGAAGTAGATCGCCGCCTCGAGCGCCTGCGGGTAGCGGCCGACGCCGTCGGCGAAGACGTTGGTCGGCAGCGCGGCGCGACCGGCGGCGGCCTCGAGCGCGGCCGGGAGGCCCCGGTCCATGAGGACGGGCGGGTAGATGCCGTGGGCGAGGTTGCGAAGCTCCTGCACCGCGTCCTGGAGGTCTTCGCCGAGATCGTCGAGCATGGCCTTGGCGGCCTCGGGGTCTCGCTCGGCGGTCTGGCGCGCCAACCGCAGGCTCACGGCCAGAGCGACGAGGTGCTGCTGGGCGCCGTCGTGCAGGTCGCGCTCGATGCGGCGACGCTGCTCGTCACCGGCCGCGACGATACGCGTCCGTGAGGCTCGCAGCTCCTCGGCCTGGCGCTGAACCTCCTCGAGCGACTCCTGCAGCGCCGAGTCGAGGCGCACGTTGTGCAAGGCGAGGCCGACCTGGCGGCCGAGGCCGGCCAGGGCCTGATCGTCGGCCTCAGTGAAGTGCGGTGCACCGTCGGGCCGGCGAGCCACGATGAGCCCGAGCAGCTCGCCCGAGTTGGTGCACGGCGCGATGCGCAGCACCGGGTCGGGGTTGTCGCCGACGAGCGCAGGCAGCCACACCTGGGCCCAGCCGGGGCCCGAGACTCCGGCCCGCGCCACGACCGGCTCTTCGGCGGAACCGAGTACGAGGGTTGCGCCGCCGCGGTCGGGGACGGACACCGATCGGTCGAGCCGTCCGCCGGTACCGGTCCACACCTCAGCCGACTCGAGCGCCATCGTCTTCTGCAGCGACTCGGCCAGCTGGAGCAGCAGTTCGTCGAGGGGCAGCGCGCGTGTGAGCCGGGCACCGAATGTGCGGATCACCTCGTCGGGCGCGTGCCGTTCGCCGTACACGCGCCGGTTCGCGAAGTCGGTCAGGCGCTCGCGCGCCGGCACCCACAGAAGCGCGGCGACCGCGGCTGCAAGCATCGAAAGCCCGAGCAAGGTGCGTTCGCTCGCATTCGGCGACCGGCCCAGGCCGAGCACGATGACGAGGTACGCGCCGCCGACGAGCAGGAAGAGGCCGGCGGTAGTGATCGTGTGGACGAGCAGCCGGTCGATCCGCACCGCTACTTGATCGGATGCGCTGAGCGCGAGCGACAGTGGGAGCAGCCCGGTGGCCGCGACCGCGATCGCGAGGAGCGGCTCGGGCCACGACACGAGTTGATTCAGCACCGCAACGCCGATGGTCACCGCGCCGGCCACGACGGCACCCCAGGCCGCCCATTGAAGTCGGGCCCGGTCGACGG
>JBOGFL010000279.1:0-1971 GCA_050743285.1 Acidimicrobiia bacterium | reverse complement strand
CGCCTCCATCGTGCGACCGACGGTGACTTCCGATTCGGTGAAGCCGGGACGCTCGGCGTTGGTGGAGTCCGACAGCAGGAGGCGGACGCCGCCGTCACGACGGGCGATCTCTCCGAGGAGGGCAAGGTCCGTTGTGCGCCCGTCGATCGGCGTGAGGTCGAGCTTGAAGTCACCGGTGTGCAGGATCGTGCCCGCGGGCGTGTAGAACGCGGTGGCGAACCCGTGTGGGACCGAGTGCGTGACCGGGATGAACTGGAGGTCGAAGCGTCCGATACGACGGCGTTCGCCGTCGGCCACGGGGATCATGTCGGTCCGGTCGAGCATCCCCGCTTCCTCGATCCGGTTGCGGGCCATCCCGAGCGAGAGCGCGGAGCCGTAGATCGGCACCGGTACGTCGCGCAGGAGGAAGGCGAGGCCGCCGGCGTGATCCTCGTGGGCGTGCGTGAGCAGGACGCCCTCGACCTGCTTGGCCCGCTCGCGTAGGTACGTGAAATCGGGAAGCACGAGGTCGACACCCGGCATGTCGGCCTCGGGGAACATGAGCCCGCAGTCGACGACGAGGACGCGGTCGTCGATCTCGAGACAGAAGCAATTTCGGCCGATCTCGCCGAGACCGCCGAGGAAGACGACGCGCACCGACGACTTGGCCATGCGCGAATCTACCGGTCTCGTGGGCCGAAAGGCTCGATGGCCGTTCGGCTCGACGTCACGCGACGGCGGCGGCGCGGTCCTTGGCGACTTCGTCGAGCGTCGTGTACTCCTCGCCGGTGTCGGCCCAGTCCTCGAACTGGATCACACCGAGGTCGGTGAAGCGGTCGCGCAACCATCCGTCGGCGGCGTCGAGGAGCCCGAGCTTCTTGCAGTTGGGCACGATCTTCGAGAACAGCATCGCCTGGAAGATCGGGCGGTCGGGCGCCTGCATGACGACGCTGACCGTGTCCTTCACGGGCAGGTCCATCCGCTCCCAGACCTCCTGCTGCAGGAACCGGTCCCGCATGCGAACGGCCGCCTCGAACGCGAACTCCTGGCGTTCGCGGATCTCGGCTGCGCTGAGCTGCTCGTAGTACTCCTTGAGCGAGAGTACGCCGAACGCAACGTGGCGGGCTTCGTCACTCATCACGTAGCGCAGCAGCTGCTTCAGGAGCGGCTCCGTGGTCATCTGGTGGATGAAGCCGAACGCGGCCAGCGCCAGTCCCTCAACCATGATCTGCATGCCGAGGTAGGTCATGTCCCACCGGCTGTCGGCGATGATGTCGTCGAGCAGCATCTTCAGGTGGGCGTTGATCGGGTAGTGACCCGAGAGCTTCTCGTCGAGGTAACGGCTGAACACCTCGACGTGACGGGCTTCGTCCATCACTTGCGTCGACGCGTAGTACTTGGCGTCGATCCACGGAACCGTCTCGACGATCTGCACGGTGCAGATCAGCGCGCCCTGCTCACCGTGGAGGAACTGCGACAGTGTCCAGTTCTGCGACTCGATCCCGAGCTGGAGCCATTCCTTGTCGCCCCACTTCTCGAACGGCGTGCCGGTGAGGTCCATGTTGGCCTGGTCGATGCCGTTCTGCGCCTGGTTGGCCAGGACGACCTGCTCCTGGTCGACGTCGGTGTCCCACGGGAGGTCGTGGGCGTTCCACTGCGACGTCTTCGCCTTCTCGTAGAGCTTGACCAGCGCGGGGCGGGCGCGCTCGTAGTTCCACGTGAACAGCGCGTCGCTGTTGACCCGAATCGCGTGCTCGACCTCGTCGACATCGGTGTTGGTGATCGCGAGGATCGCTTCGAGGTCGTCGACGTTCTCGCGGCCGAGAAGCTCTTGATTGGTGGCCATGGGACTACCCCCTCGGGAACTGAGTGGTCGGCAGGAAGTTGGAGACGAAACGGCGGGCCGCGGCGGGGTCGGTGAGGTCGATCGGCGACAGCGGTCCGTCGAAGGCGAACACCACGCGGACGGCCCACTCGGCGAGACGTCCGGAT
>JBOGFL010000278.1:0-4436 GCA_050743285.1 Acidimicrobiia bacterium | reverse complement strand
CAGGAGGATCGCGCGGGTCGTCCCTTCGTCGGGCCTGCTGGACGGCTGCTTCGTGAGCTTCTCGTCGAGGCCGGGATCGCGGAGGGCAGGGTCTACGTCACCAACGCGGTGAAGCACTTCAAGTGGCGGCCGGCCGGGAAGGTGCGGCTCCACCAGAAGCCCAACGCGAGTCAGGTCGCCGCCTGCCGCCAATGGTGGGAGCGGGAGCTCGAGGTCGTCGATCCACGGTTGGTCATGTGCCTGGGCGCGACCGCCGCACAGGCCGTGTTCGGCTCGAAGTTCCGGATCACGCGCCAGCGGGGCGAGTACACGCAGCTCCCGTCCGGACTGTGGGCGACGGCGACCATCCACCCGTCGGCGATCCTGCGCACCGAGGGGCCCGACCGCGAGGTCGCCTACGAGGGATTCGTCACCGACCTGCGGGGCGCGGCCGAGCACCTCCACCGCGCCGCGTGACACGAGGTGAGTCCGCGA
Organism: Acidimicrobiia bacterium; assembly: GCA_050743285.1. GTDB lineage: Bacteria > Actinomycetota > Acidimicrobiia > IMCC26256 > JACDBD01 > JBOGFL01. Next base: position 3,962 of record JBOGFL010000278.1, on the reverse strand, counting down.
GACTAGGGACGACCGCCGTGGAGGAGATTTCATGAAGTTCGTCCAGTTCATCGAGCTCAAGTCTTCGAAGATCGACCAGGTCCAGGCGCTCGACGCGGAGTGGGAGAAGGCGACCGAGGGCAAGCGCACCGTGTCTCGGGCGACGATCCTCGCGGACCGCGACGTGCCCAATACCTACATTCTGGCGGTCGAGTTCCCGTCGTACGAGGACGCGATGAAGAACAACGAACTTCCGGAGACGCAGAGGTTCGCGGCCGAACAAGCGAAGCTTGCTGACGGCCCCGCGACCTTCCGGAACCTCGACGTCATCGACGACCGGACGCTCTGACGAGAAGCCCTCGTTAGCTCGTCTGCGCGGCGAGGCGGCGGTTCTTGAGCTGCGCCTTGACGTAGTCGCGGTTCATCAGCGCGATGAAGTCGATCGATATCTCCTTGGGACACGCCGCCTCGCACTCGCGGTAGTTGGTGCACGAGCCGAACCAGCGCTCCATCTCGTCGACCATCGCCGTCACCCGCTGGTAGCGCTCGGGCTGGCCCTGCGGCAGCAGGCCGAGGTGCGCCACCTTCGCCGACGTGAACAGCTGGGCGGCGCCGTTCGGGCAGGCGGCGACGCACGCGCCGCACCCGATGCACGCGGCCGCGTCCATCGCCGCGTCGGCGGCCTCCTTCGGGATCAGCGTGAGGTTGGCGTCGGGCGCCGAGCCGGTGGGCGCGGTGATGAAGCCGCCCGCCTCGATGATGCGGTCGAGCGGGGTGCGATCGACAACCAGGTCCCTGATGACGGGAAACGCCGCCGCCCGCCACGGCTCGACGGTGATCTCGGCACCGTCCTCGAACTTGCGCATGTGCAACTGGCAGGTCGCCGTTCCCAGCTCGGGGCCGTGCGCCCGCCCGTTGATCATCATCGAGCACGAGCCGCAGATCCCCTCACGGCAGTCGTGGTCGAACGCCACCGGCTCCCGGTCGTCGGCGACGAGCCGCTCGTTGAGCACGTCGAACAGCTCGAGAAACGACATGTCGGGACTGACCTCGTCGACGTCGTGCTGCTCGAAATAGCCCGAGGCGGTCGGTCCGGGCTGGCGCCACAGCCGCAGCTTGATCCTCACTTGTAACTCCGTTGTGACGGGTGCGCGTACTCGAACTCGAGCTCTTCCTTGTGCAGGATCGGCAGCCGGTCGAGCTCGGTGAACTCCCACGCGCCGACGTACGCGAACTTCTCGTCGTCGCGCCGCGCCTCGCCGTCTTCGGTCTGGTGCTCGACCCGGAAGTGGCCGCCGCACGACTCCTCGCGCAGGCGGGCATCGAACGCGAGCAGCTCGGCGAACTCGAGGAAGTCGGCCACGCGGCCCGCCCGCTCGAGCGACTGGTTCATCGTCTCGTTCTCGCCCAGCACCTTGACGTCGGCCCAGAACTCGTCCCGAAGGGCCGGGATCTCGCCGAGGGCCTTGTCGAGGCTTGCGGCCGAGCGCTCCATGCCGACGTTGTCCCACATGACCGTGCCCAGCTCCCGATGGAACCAGTCGACCGAGCGCGAGCCCTTGATGGAGAGGAACCGGGCGACCTGGTCGTGGGCGGCCTTCTCGACCTCGGCGAAGGCGGGCTCGGTGGTCGCGAGCGGCTCGTCGCCGAGCATCGGCGCCAGGTAGTCGCCGATTGTGGCCGGGAGGATGAAGTAGCCGTCGGCGAGACCTTGCATGAGCGCGCTGGCGCCGAGCCGGTTGGCGCCGTGGTCGGAGAAGTTGGCCTCGCCGAGCACGAACAGCCCGGGGACCGAGCTCATCAGGTTGTAGTCAACCCAGAGCCCGCCCATCGTGTAGTGAACCGCCGGGTAGATGCGCATCGGTGACTCGTACGGATCCTCGCCGGTGATGCGGTCGTACATCTGGAACAGGTTTGCGTAGCGCTCCTCGATCGTGTGGCGGCCGAGACGCATGATGGCGTCCGAGAAGTCGAGATACACGCCGTTCTTCAGCGGTCCGACGCCCCGGCCGGCGTCGACTTCGCGCTTGGCGGCGCGGGACGCGACATCGCGCGGCACCAGGTTCCCGAACGCCGGGTAGCGGCGCTCGAGGAAGAAGTCACGGTCCTCGTCCGGTATCTCGGCCGGCGGCCGTTCGTCGCCGAAGTTCTTCGGCACCCAGATACGGCCGTCGTTCCGCAGCGACTCGCTCATCAGCGTGAGCTTCGACTGGAAGTCGTCGCTGGCGGGGATGCAGGTCGGGTGGATCTGGGTGAAACAGGGGTTCGCCATCAGCGCGCCGCGGCGGTGGGCCCGCCAGATCGCGGTCACGTTGCTCGCCTTGGCGTTGGTCGACAAGAAGAAGACGTTCCCGTACCCGCCGGTCGCGAGCACCACCGCGTGTGCGGAGTGAGACCGGATCTCGCCCGTCAGCAGGTCGCGCGTCACGACGCCGGCCGTCCGTCCCTCGTGCACGACGACGTCGAGCATCTCGGTGCGGGGGTGCAGTTCGACGGTGCCGAGGTGCACCTGGCGCATCAGAGCCTGGTAGGCACCGAGCAGGAGCTGCTGGCCGGTCTGCCCGCGCGCGTAAAAGGTGCGGCTGACCTGGGCGCCGCCGAAGGAGCGGGTGTCGAGGAGCCCGCCGTACTCGCGGGCGAACGGGACGCCCTGCGCCGTGCACTGGTCGATGATGTCGACGCTGAGCTGGGCGAGGCGGTAGACGTTGGCCTCCCGCGACCGGTAGTCGCCGCCCTTGATCGTGTCGTAGAACAGCCGGTGCGCACTGTCGCCGTCGTTGCGGTAGTCCTTCGCCGCGTTGATGCCGCCCTGGGCTGCGATGCTGTGCGCCCGCCGGGGCGAGTCGTGGAACGTGATCATCTTCACCCGGTAGCCGAGCTCGCCGAGCGACGCCGCCACCGATGCGCCCGCGAGGCCCGCGCCGACCACGATGATCTCGAAGCGGCGCTTGTTTGCCGGGCTGACCAGCCGCAGGTTGAACCGGTGGTCGTCCCACTTGTGTTCGATCGGCCCCGGAGGGATTCGGGCGTCGAGCTCCGGTGTGGTGCCCGTCGGGCTCGTCGTGCTCAATCGACAACCCCGATCATGGCGCCGATCGGAACCGAGATGAACCCGATCGTCACGACCACCGAGAACGCGACCGCGAAGTAGCGGCGCCAGTGGTTGAACCGCGGGTTGTTGATACCGAGGCTCTGGAACATGCTCCAGGTCCCGTGGTACATGTGCACGCCGAGGGCAAGGCAGCCGGCGACGTACACGAGCGCGACCGGGATCCGCTCGAAGCTCGCCACCGTGTTCCGGTAGACGTCGCCGCGCACGAAGCCGGGGTTGGCGGTGCCCCAGGTGAGATCGAGCAGGTGGTAGAGGAGAAAGAGCCCGACGATGACGCCGGTCCAGCGCATCGTGCGGGCGGCGAAGTCGGCGGCGACGTAGTCACGCGGTGATTGGTATCGCACCGGCCGGGCCCGCCGGTTGATGAGCGTGAGTTGGTAGGCGGCGAGGATGTGCAGCGCGAACGCTGCTACCAGGCTCAGGCGCAGCATCCAGAGGAAGAAGGTGCGCGGGAAGGGCGGGTCGAGCAGGTCCCGCAGCCACTCGCCGTAGTGGTTGATCTGGTTGGGGCCCTCGAAGACGTGCAGGTTGCCCACCATGTGCGCGAACACGTAGCCGAGCAGCACGATGCCGCTCACCGCCATCACCCACTTCTTGCCGACCGCCGAACGCCAGAACAGGACGACGGCAGGAAGACGGAAGCGCGGCGCCCGGCGGGCGAGGGGGACCGGCGCGCCGGTGTAGCGGTAGAGGCTTCCGGCGGCGTCGGCGTCTTCGCGCTCGTCGGCGGTCGAGACTTCCTCGTCGACCTGGGCCACGGAATCGACGCTACCCCCAGGCCCCCGGCGGAATCGGAACGGAGCGTCGCCCGCCGAGGCCCAGGATGACCCGCCCGTAGCGGTTCGCGACCGGGCCGACGTCGGGGTGCGTC
>JBOGFL010000277.1:0-8129 GCA_050743285.1 Acidimicrobiia bacterium | reverse complement strand
GCGTCGGGCTCCCAGTCGACGAGCAGGGTGCGCCACGAGAGCGGATCAGGGGCGAGAAAGCCGGCCACCAGCCCCCGAAGGTACCCGCCAGCCTGTGATAGATACTTCGGGTGCCTGACGGTGGGCCGGGTGGCCCGGTATCCACAGCCACCGCCCGAGAACCTTCGATGCTGGCGGTCGGCACCATCGTCTGGCTCGCTTCCGAGCTCATGTTCTTCGGCGGGCTCTTCGCGGCGTACTTCACCCTGCGCTCGATGTCGGCCGAGTGGCCGCCCTCCAACATCGAGCTCGAGACCCTGCCCTCGCTGCTCAACACGATCGTCCTGATCATCTCGTCGGGCACGATGATCCTCGGGGTCCGGGCACTCGAGCGCGGCGACCGGGCCGGGCTCCAACGATGGACGGTCATCACCCTCGCCCTCGGTGCCGTCTTCGTCGCCGAGCAGCTCCGCGAGTTCGCGACCCTCAACTTCGGCGTCAGCACGAACGCCTACGGCTCGATCTTCTGGCTGCTGACCGGCTTCCACGCCGCCCACGTGACCGCCGGCCTCGTGTTGCTCGGGATCGCAGCGGCGTTGGCCCGAAGTCCGAGCCCACTCGAGCGGCACGCACCGGCCGTGGACGCGGTCAGCTACTACTGGCACTTCGTCGACGTCGTATGGATCGCGGTGTTCATCACGATCTTCGTGATCAGGTAGTTCGATGCCGAGGCGCTGGGCCACGGTCTTGTTCGCGCTTCCCGTTGTGGCCGGGGCAGTCGCGGCGGCCGTGTTCGCGGTCCGCAGTCCGGATGCGGAGGCCACGAACGTCCATGGCGTTTCGATCGACGACATGGCAACCGGCCAGGGCGGGGGCATGTCCGACGAGGACTTTGCGCCACCGGCCGATCCCGACCAGATCGAGCGTGGCCGTGAGCTGTTCCTCACCGACTGCGTCTCGTGCCATGGATCGGAAGGCGAGGGCACCGACCAGGGCCCCGACCTGCGGGGCGTCGGTGCCGCGTCGGCTGACTTTTTCCTGTCGACGGGTCGCATGCCGAACACCGAGCCCGACCGTCAGGCCCTCTCGAAGCGCAGCCCCTACAACCAGGACGAGATCGACGATCTGGTCGCGTACGTGGCGTCGCTCGCCCCCGGACCGCCGATCCCCGACGTCGACAACCCCGCGGGCGACCTTCAGGAAGGCGGCGTGCTCTACCGCCTGAACTGCCAGCCGTGTCACAGCGCCGCCGGCGACGGCGGCGCGCTCAGCTCGGGGCGCGTGGCGCCGGAGCTGCATTCGGCGACGTCGGTCCAGGCCGCCGAAGCGATGCGGATCGGCCCCGGCCCGATGCCGGTCTTCGACGAGGACACGTTCACCGACGAGCAGGTCAACTCGATCGTTCGTTACGTCGAGTACCTTCGCGATCCCGACGACGAGGGCGGCCTGTCGCTCGGCATCATCGGACCCATCACCGAGGGGCTCGTCGCCATCGTGGTCGGCCTCGGGCTGCTGGTGCTGGCGGTGCGCTGGATCGAATCGCAGGAACGACGAGGCACCCGGGGGCAGTCGTGAGCGGCCACCGCGGCGAGCGCGAGCACGAGATACGCGGCGTCACCAACCGGGTTGCGGTCGCGTTCGGGCTCACCGCGCTGGCGGGCGTCGGCCTGTTCGTGGTGTACCTCCAGGGCGGGCAGGTGCAGCTCGAGGGCGCATTGCTGGGGGTCGCGCTCGGGGCGCTCGGGTACGGCTTCGTGATGGTCGGTCGGCGCCTCCTGCCGCAGGGCCCGTACACCGAGGAACGCGACCGGCTCGTCGCGACGCCCGAAGAACGGGCCGCGTTCGAAGAGGATATGGAGCGGGGGGGGCCGTGGCTGGCCCGGCGCGGCTTCCTCGTGAAGATGCTGGCCGTGGCGGGCGGCGCGCTCGGGCTGGCCGCGATCCTGCCGCTGCGGTCGCTGGGCCCGAACCCGGGCAACACGCTGCGGACCACGCGATGGCGGAAGGGATCACGCGTCGTCGACGAACAGGGTGACCCGGTAGGCGTCGACACTCTGGCCGAGGGCGGCATCCTCACCGTGTTCCCGGAGGGGTACCTCGAGGATGAGGAGTCGCAGACGCTCCTCATCCGCTACGACGAGGACAAGTTCGAGATCCTCGACGGTCGCGAGGACTGGGTCACCAACAACTACGTCGCCTACTCGAAGGTCTGCACGCACGCCGGCTGTCCGGTCGGTCTGTACCAGCGCGACACCGGCGACCTGCTGTGCCCCTGCCACCAGTCGACGTTCGACGTCAACGACGGCGCCCGCCCCATCTTCGGGCCCGCCGCTACTCCTCTTCCGCAACTCGCCATCGAGGTCGACGATGACGGGTATCTCGTCGCTCAGGGTGACTACGACGAGCCCGTCGGGCCCGGATTCTGGAACCGGAACCGGTGATCATCAACCGGATCGTCGGCTGGTTCGACAACCGCCTCGGGGCGTCGGGTTTCGCCCGCAAGGCCCTGAACAAGATCTTTCCGGACCACTGGTCGTTCATGCTCGGCGAGATCGCGATGTACTCGTTCCTCCTTCTCGTGCTCACCGGCATCTACCTGTCGCTTTTCTACATTCCGAGCGACGCGCCGGTCACGTACGACGGAAGCTACGTCCCGCTCCAGGGCGTGCAGGTCTCCGAGGCGTTCAACTCGGTGATGCGGCTCAGCTTCGACGTGCGGGCGGGCCTCGTCATGCGCCAGATCCACCACTGGGCGGCGCTGGTGATGATGGCGGCGGTCATCGCCCACCTGTGCCGCATTTTCTTCACCGGCGCCTTCCGCCGCCCGCGCGAGATCAACTGGATCATCGGCGTGTCACTCATGCTGCTCACGCTCGGCAACGGGTTCACCGGCTACTCGCTCGGCGACGACCAGCTCTCGGGAACGGGCCTGCGGATCGCGTACTCGGTGGTCATCTCGATCCCGGTCATCGGCACCTGGCTCGCGTTCCTGATATTCGGCGGCGACTTCCCGGGCACGAACGTGCTCGACCGGTTCTTCGTGATCCACATCATGATCATCCCGGCCGCGATCTTCGTCCTGCTCGGTGCGCACTTGGCGATCCTGATTCGGCACAAGCACACCCAGTGGGCACTGCCCGGGCGCACGAACGACAACGTCGTCGGCGCCAAGCTCTGGCCGACGTTCGCGGCCAAATCGCTGGGCCTCATGTTCCTCACCTGGGGACTGCTGGCCGCGCTGGGCGGGCTCGTGCAGATCAACCCGATCTGGATCTGGGGCCCGTTCGAGCCCGCCGCAGTCAGCGCCGGATCCCAGCCCGACTGGTACGTCGGGTGGATGGAGGGCGCGCTGCGGCTCATGCCGAACTGGGAAATCCGCGCCTTCGGGTACGAGATCCCCAATCCGTTCTGGGGCGGTGTGCTCATCCCCGGGCTGACGTTCGGGCTGCTGTTCGCGTGGCCGTTCCTCGAGGCCCGCTTCACCCATGAGGACCGGATGGAGCACCACCTGCTCGACCGGCCGCGCGACCGACCAGTCCGAACGGCGCTCGGAGTCGCCACGCTCACCTTCTACCTGGTGCTGTTCATCGCCGGCGGCAACGACGTGCTCGCCGCCCACTTCGACGTCTCGGTCAACGCGATCACCTACACGCTGCGCGTGCTCGTGTTCGTGCTCCCGGCCGCGGCCGCGTTGATCGCCTACAAGCTTTGCAAGGAACTGGCGCGGCGCAGCCCGCTGCCGCAGCCGCCGAGTCTCATCGTGCGCCGCACCCGTGAGGGCGGGTACGTGGACGTCGAACCGCCGCCGGTTCCGGTTCCGGGCGGAAGATAGACCGGCTCATCGCGACCGCCACGCTCAGTCGCGGTCTACGGCTTCCTCGATCCGGAGGCCGTTGCCGAACGGGTCGAGGAGGTCGAGGCACGGCCCGCCGGCTGCTCCTACTCCGAGGCCCGGGTTGAGATATCGATACGCCCGGGTTTGCAGCTCCCGATGCAGCTCCACCACTCCGCGAGCACTGACGTAGACCATCGATCCGGGTGTTCCGTCGCCGCTGTGCTCGGACAGGTGGAGTACCAGACCGTCCCGCGAAATTTGCATGTAGAGCGGCGCGTCCTCGTCGAACCGATGCTCCCAATCAATCGAGAATCCCAGCCACGACACGTAGAACTCCTTGGCGCGGTCGACGTCGAAGATCCGGAGGACGGGAACGGCGGGGTCCAGCCGAATGGCCATCGTCGAGGCGTTACGACGAGCCGGGCTCGGCGGCCCGCTCCACGATGCCGCGCACGTAGGCCGCCTGGCCGGCGTGCTGGAGGTCGTCCTCGACCACGCTCACCAGGCGCACGCCGAGGCTGACGGGCGGGTCCCAAGCGTCGTCGACGATCCGGTCGAGGTCGGCGTCGGTGATATCGGCGAGGTAGCCGGTCGTGTGGTCGTGGACGGCGTCGAAATACCCGACCAGCAGCGCGCCGTCGTCGACCCGGACTGCGGCGACCTCGTCGGAGCTCTGGCCGAAGCCGGTGGCCCGGACGTCGAAAGGGAACCCGAACCGCTCCGCCCAACCGGCGGCGGTCCAGACCGGCGCGGTTTCGGCCGCGTCGGCGATGTGGTCGTCCTGGATTCGGCTCAGATGCCACACAAGCCACGCGATCGAGTTGGCGTCGTCGTCGATCCGGGACGACAGCTGTTCGGCGGTCAGGCCGTCGACCACGTCGTGGACGACCGGTCGGATCCGGCCGAACGCGTCAATCAGGAGCTCGGCGCTCGTCATGCGTCGAGCTCCGCCGCGAGCCGCTTCGGTGCGATTGTCCGGTAGGCGTTCTCCACGATGTCCGCGATCTCGTCCCAGTCCTGCCGCACGTCGAGGTACACGCCGAGCCACCCCCGTCCACCCACGTAGGGAGGCACGAAGAAACGCTCGGGGTCGGCGGAGACCATCGAGTCCTGTTCACCGGCCGGTGCCGCGCACCAAAACGCGAGCCGGTCGTCGTGATGGTGGTCGGCGAACGACACGAACGTCTTCTTGTCGCGGACGAACCAGGTGGGCTCGCCGTGACTGAGACGTTCAGTGGTTTCGGGCAGCGCCAGACAGAGCCGCCGAAGCCGCTCGAGCGCACTCCGGGCCATCGGGCGGCTGGCTACGCCGAGCCGCGGCCGGGATCCGGGGTCTCCCGGGTATCGCGGTCGAGGCCGGTGCGGGACTCCGCGATCCATCCGATCATGCCGGCGACGAAGAAGACGAGGCCACCGAGCACGAGCCAAACCCCGAAGATCAGACCGCTGGCGACCATCGCCGCGCCAAAGGCGAGCGCCAGCGGCCAATAGGTACCGGACGGGAACGCGTCGACGTCGCCCGCGCCCTCCTCGACCGTGGCGTCGGATCGGTCCTCGAGGCGCGGCGGGTACTTTCGCGACTGGAGGTAGAGGAAGCCGCCCGCGAAAACGCCCATGAGCGCGCAGCCGGCGAGCATCACCGTCCCGGCGTCCTCGTAGGACGTGAACCAGTAGATGACGCCGATGGCAGCAAAGACGACCATGATCCCGAGATAGAAGAACGCCTCGGTCTTCATGACGCGGCGGGCTCCTTCGAACGGACGGGCCGCTGCCCGTTGCCGGCGTACTCAGGGTATTTCGCGTCGAACCACGCGCGCTCGGACCGGATCGGCGGCAGCGAGTCGAAGTTCCGCTCCGGCGGCGGTGAGGTGGTCGCCCATTCGAGAGTCTGGCCGTCCCACGGGTCGTTCCCCGCCGGTGCGCCGTGGCGCAGGGTCCGCCAAACGTTCCACAAGAACACGATCGTGCCGATGCCGATCACGAACGCCCCGACCGTCGAGATCTGGTTCAGGCCGATCCAGCCTTCGTCGCGGCTGTACTCGTTGATGCGTCTCGGCATGCCCTGGAGCCCGAGGTCGTGCTGGACGAAGAACGCGATGTTGCCGCCGATGAAATACAGCCAGAAGTGGATCTTGCCGAGCGGCTCGTTGAGCTTCTTTCCCGTCCACTTCGGGAACCAGTAGTAGATCGCGGCGAAGCCACCGAGGGCGGCGGCCGAGAAGATCACGTAGTGCATGTGGGCGACGACGAAGTAGGTGTCGCTCACCGTGAAGTCGACCGGCGCCATCGCGAGCATGACGCCGGTGAGGCCCCCGGCGAGGAACATCACGAGGAACCCGATCGAGAAGAGCATCGGGGTGTCGAAGCGGATCTTCCCTCGCCACATGGTGCCGATCCAGTTGAAGAACTTCACGCCGGTCGGGACCGCGATCAGCATCGTCACCGCGCTGAAGAACGCCAGCTCCACGACCCCGGTGACGAACATATGGTGCGCCCACACGCCGACTGACAGACCGCCGATCGCCAGGGTGGCGAAGACGAGGCCCTTGTAACCGAAGACCGGGCGGCGGGAGAAGACCGGAAAGATCTCGGTGACGACGCCGAAGAACGGTAAGGCGATGATGTACACCTCGGGATGACCGAAGAACCAGAACATGTGCTGCCACAACACGGGAACGCCGCCCTCGTCGACTTCGAACACGTGGCCGTCGAAGTGCCGGTCGACGAAGAGCATCGCCAGTGCGCTCGTGAGGACAGGGAATGCGAGCAGCACGAGCACGCTGACCACGAGCATGTTCCAGGTGAAGATCGGCATACGGAACATGGTCATGCCCGGGGCTCTCAGCATGAAGATCGTCGTCACCAGGTTGACCGCGCCGATGACGGTGGCGGTGCCGGTGAGCGCCACGCCGACGATCCAGAGATCGGGTCCGGGCCCCGGCGAGTACACGACGCCCGAGAGCGGCGAGTAGGCGGTCCAGCCGAAGGCGCCCGCGCCCCCGGAGGTTGCGAAGCCGGAGACGATCATGATCCCGCCGAAGAGGTACATCCAGTATGCGAGCGCATTGAGGCGCGGAAACGCCACGTCGGGCGCGCCCACCTGGAGCGGCACGATGTAGTTCGCCAGGCCGAAGCCGAACGGCACCGCGAACAGGTAGACCATGACACTGCCGTGCATCGTGAAGATCTGGTTGTAGATCTCGGCCGAGAAGACGTCCTGTTCGGGGGTCGCGAGCTCGGTGCGGATCAGCAGAGCCAAGATGCCGCCGATGGAGAAGAACGCCAGGCTGGTCACGATGTAACTGAGACCGATCACCTTGTGGTCGGTAGACGTCAGCCATCGCAAAAGCCCGCTGTCGGTCGCCGGCGGCGGCGCGGCTGCGGTGCTCGGGCGCTCGGCGGTGACGGTCACGAACCTGCTTCCTCGTTGTCGGGATCGTCTTGCACGTCCTTCACCCAGGCCTGGAACTCGGACGGGCTGACGGCTTCGACGGTGAACGTCATGCGGGCGTGGTCGAGGCCGCAGAACTCCGCGCACTGCCCGCGGTACGTGCCGGCCTCGTCGATCGTGAGATCAAACTCAGTGGGAGAGCCCGGGATGGTGTCCCGCTTGAAGTTGAACTCGGACACGTAGAACGAGTGAATGACGTCGCGCGACTCGGTGTGCACCCGGATCGTCTCGTCGGTCGGCAACACGAGCGTCGGCGGCTCGTTCGGGAAGCCGGTGACGACGACGTCCTGGTCGGGATAGTGGAACTGCCACTGCCACTGAAAGCCCTGGACGACGATCTCCATGTCGGGGTTCGGATCGAGGTCGTCGACATTGCGTTGCGTGGCGTAGGCGAACCCGAACAGCACCGCGACCATCATGATCGGGACGATCGTGTAGGAGACCTCCAGCGGCAGCATGTACTGCCGCTGGCTCGGCAGCGCGCCGCTGTCGTCGTGACGCCGGCGGCGGTACTGGAAGATCGCGAAGAAGATCAGGCCCCAGACGATGGCGCCGACGACGATCGCGGCGATGACCGCGCCCTGCCAGAGCTGGAAGATGTCGCTTCCCTGTTCGGTCTCACCCCGGTAGGCACCGAAGTCGGCGTCGCATCCCGCCGATATCAGCGCGACGAGCGCGGCCAGGAACACGAGCGGGCCGGCGGGACGCCCGCGCCATCTGGTTGCTTGTGAGCCCACGTGGTGCTCCCGGAGGCCGCGGCTGCGGCGAATCTAGTGCGCGGGCCGGTTCCCGAGAGAACGCCTCTGCGCCCGGACCGGGACCGGCTCGCCTTTCTCGGCCGGGGGCGCCGGCCGCCTCCTCGGC
>JBOGFL010000276.1:0-4512 GCA_050743285.1 Acidimicrobiia bacterium | reverse complement strand
AACCACGACGGTCCCGCGCTGCCACCGGTGGGCGTGACATCCACGCGGCAACTCTACCGGTCAGCCTCAAAGGAGCCGCCGGCCCGTTCGAGCGTCCGCTCCTCCATGTCACCGAAGCCGCTTCAGGTAGCCAGACGGGTTGAACGTCAGTCCGTACTTCTCCATCTTCGGGTCGATCGCGAAGTCTCCGCGCGCCGCGAGGATCCGCTTCACCGCTTCCATGGGACCGGGACCGAAGCCGGGCCACACCGGATGCCCGTTCACAATGGTGTTCTCCAACACTACGTACGAACCCACCCGCACCAACGCCTCGTATGCCTCGAACTCGTCGATCATCGTCTGTCGGCTACCACATGATCCCAAAACGACGAGCGCATGCGGCTGGTTGCCGACCATCTCGCGCACGCGACCAGCAACATCGGCGTCATGCGCAACGCCCTCGAGATAGTCGATTCGCTGGTGCTGGGGCAGATCCTTTGATAACCGCTTATCGATCGACAGAACCCGGCCATGAGCCACGAGATCGCAGATCGACGCAAGGAACCAGGCACGCCCACCGTCTCCCGCGCCGGTCTCAATGACCCAGTCCGGTCGCACCTGTTCAATCAGCTCCTGATAGGCGAGCAGGTCGGTCGGGGTATTCGCGACGCGAAGGCCCAGCCAGTTCGTCTCCCGCCACACGAGGCTGTGCCAGAAGGCGTCAACGAAGTTCGTGCGAAGCTCCTCCGGCATCGGAGACGGACCGGTTGGGAGTCCGTCAGGACCGGTGTTGGCCCGTGCCTCTCGGAACGCGGCAGCTGTCATGCGACGCGCGCGCGTGCGTAGCGCAGACGGGATCATGGAACCGACGTAGTGGATCGTCTTTCCCGGTCCCTTGAAGTCACGCCCGCGCAAGTCTGCGAAGTGCTCGCCGTAGGAGACGATGCGCCGGCGGCGACCGTCGGTGTCGACCTCGTTTGTGGTGGTGCCCCCGTGCACCTGGTGGAACGAGCCTTCACCCAGAATGGTGACGACCTTCACGTCGGGCGTACATCCGATGCGCTCGTAGAAGTCGAGATTCGCATAGCCACCACCAGGCACCGAGAAAGCCTCGTCGAAGCAGCCCGCCTGCTCGATCAGCTTGCGCGGCACGAAGATGCAGTTGCTCTCCCAGAGTCCGTCGAGCCAGTCCCGGTCACCGATGAAGTGACCGATCTCGAACAGCCGGTAGCCATCGCTGGGCCACTCGATACGATCGAACAAGTTGTCTTCGTAGGTCTGGTCGTAGCCCGCCCTCATCTGATCGCCTTGCTGACCCGGACCCACATACCACTGCTGGGTCACGGCAATCGAAGGCGCGTAGGTGGTCAGACCGGCCATCCCGTGCTGCAACACGCCAGGTGTGAGGACGTGCGCCCCGTCGACCATGAAGGCGATTGACTGACCGCCCGCCAAGGCAGCACCTCGGTTCAGCGCGTCGGCGGGACTGGGCGTCGCCTGCTCTCCGAGATCGAGGTAGCGGAACTCGGGGCCGAAGCTACGGACAAAGCCATCCCCGAGCTTCTCGGAGTCGACTGAGCCGTTCTCCACGACGATGACTTCGTAGTCAAGCGTCTCGATCCCCTGTTGGTAGGCGCGCGACAGCGAGTGCAGCGTGCGGGCCGCCTCGCGCCGCATGTCGTAGAACACGACCACGACGGAGAGATCCTTGCTCGTCGGGGGCGCGACTGAGGGCCGCGGCGCGCTGCCACTTGGTGCTCTGGGTGCCGTCACCGCGACCGGCGACTGCTCCTCCTCCTCCTCCGACTTCCGCCAGAGGACACCGGCCCAGTCGATGCGCTCGAGTGGTCGGACGATGCCGCACGCGGCACGGAACTCGTCGACCGCCTGCTGGCAGGCCGGCGTCGTGTAGTCGTCGACGATGACGATGCCGCCGACCGCGAGCTTGGGGTACAACGCGTCCAGCGCATCGCGGGTTGATTCACCGAGACTGCCACCGATTCGCAGGAGCGCGACCTGCTCGATCGGTGCCCTGGCGAGGGTGTCCGCGTAGGACCCCTGCAGGAATCGGACGCGCTCGTCCAGCAGACCGAAGCGCGCGAAGCCGTCGCGCACGATGTTGAGATCAGCCGACAGGTCCAGGAGGCCGGCCCTTCGGTCCTTGGACACGCGAAAGGTGTCCGCCACCCAGAGCTGTCGGTCGTCCATCTCGTAAACATCGAGATAGCCCCGCATGAAGATGGCGCCGCCACCCCTACCCGTGCCGCACTCGACCAGGTCGCCCCCGATCATCTCGGTTCGAACGCCGTCGAGACCGCGCTCGAGCCTTTCGAGGCGGTTGCGACCCATGTCCGAGTACGGCAGGAACGACTGGCCCTCGCCCTCGCCCTCTCGCAACGCCCCGACCCGGCGCGCGTTCTGCAGCCGGGCCGTCTGGTTCTTCAAATGGCGCACCGGGTCGCGCAGCTGGGTCTCGACGGGCGCACGGTTGTGCTTGATGCAGTCAGCGAGATACTGGAGCCGAACCTCGTTCTCGAGGTAATGCTCATCGAGCAGCGCCCCCTTCAAGAGGTCCAGATAGCGCGTTGTGGTGCGCTCGAGAAGCTCCTCACGATGCTGCGAAATCTTGGCCTGATGGACCATGCCCCGGATCCGCACGGATTCCGCGAGTTCCAGCAACTTGTCCTTGCCCTCGGTGCTCTCGAGCCAGTCGAGGATGCGAGCCAGCTCCGGCTGGCTTGCCAGGCGATCCTCGTCGGCGACGATGGCAAGACCGAAATAGATCGGGAGCACGAGCCGGCGCAACGGCCTGCCGTACTCGGCGATGAAGTCGTCGAGCGCAGTCATGACGCCGTTGTGGGCCCCACCCTCGGCGACAGCGTTGTTCTTTGTGGGGCTGAGCCCGCCGCCGCGCTCGACGAGCTTCCCGCGGCCGGGACTCAGGCCTTGCTGGGCGTAGGGCTGGCGGAACTCGTTCGGGATGCGCTCGGGCGCGTAGTAGAGGTCACGCCGCCCGTAGGGCCAGCCGACGTCGTGCATGACGAGCACCGGGAAGGGCGCCCCCTCCTTGCGCGCCGCCTCGCGCAACATGCCGAGCTCGTGGTACACCGTGTACCAGTTGTGGTCGCCGTCGATCAGCGCGACGTCCATGGCTGGGAGCTCGGGTAAGACGTGGTGGCTGATGTCGCGGTGGAAGATGTAGCGGCCGGGAAACTGCCGTTCGTGCTCGGCCGGATCGAAATCCGGTGCCGGATCGACGACGTGGAGTTCGACCTCGGGCCCGAGTCGTTGCAGCATCAGCGCGGTGGTACTGCCGCGCAACGCGCCGATCTCGACTATTCGCTTGGCGCCAACCGCTTCGAGGATCGGCGCTATGGCGACATCCCAAAACGGAAACACGACACAAGCCCCTTCATGCGCCTGCCTTGGCACTGCTTTCCAGCATCTCCACGGTAGCTCCGGCGAGCGCTCGAGGTGTCCAGCGCGCGCTCGTTGCGCCACGTCCCCCACGCGGCACGCAGCTCACGATCAGTCCGCACGCCGAGCTCGTCGAGGCGCGGCGAGCTTGCAAGCAGGTTTCGCATCGACGACTACCGCCGCCGGCGTCCGCTGGCCGAACATCGATGCGTGTTCGCAAGAACGACCAGTACGGGCCCGACGCCGGGTCGAGCGCAACCAGCTCTGGCTGAGCCTGTGCGTCGGCGCCATCAGCCTGCGGCGGCTCGTGAACCTCGGCCTCGCCCGCGGTCCGACCACGCCGGCGCGGGGCCCCGCGGAACCGCCGTACTCAACCGCGTCGGGCAGCGAACGGTTGCGTTCCTCACGTGCAGTGGTCGCCTGACCACCAGGTCCGCGGAACGCGCGCACCCGCGCCGCGCCCCGCGCTCGGCGCGCGTACGATCGGATTCTTCACAATCTGGGCTTTGACACCTTTGGCTTCGCCCTGGGAGGATCGCGTCGCTCACAGCTCGTGGGGGAGGCGGCTCCGCGGAACGAAGTCCAGAAGGACAGCAAGTCCAAAAGGACAGCGGTGACCAAACCGACCACAGCAACGCCGAGCCGTTTCCGACTTCACGATCTCCCACGCGCGGTCTATCAGTTCTCTCACCGCTACGACACCGCGATCCTCGTCCTCCTCGACGCCGGCGTCATCACCGGCGCATGGGTCCTCGCATACCTCGCGGGCCTCGAAGCAGACATCCCGTCGGGAGCCGTCGACGGCATCGCGTTGTTCGTCGCGTCGGCCGTCGTCACCCAGCTCGTGGTCAACCGGTTCGCGGGGCTGTACGGCCCCGTGTGGCGCTTCGCGTCGGTCCAAGAAGCCGTGCGCGTCGTCGTCGCGGTCGGCGTCGGCAGCGCCATCGCCGCCATGGAGCTGGTTGCCCTCAGCCGTGTGACCGATGCTCCGTCGCCCGTACTCAGCGCGCCGCCCATCGCCGCGCTGCTGATGCTGCTCGGCTGCGGCGGTATCCGCTTCCAGGCCCGCCTGTTTGCACTCGAACGGCGCCGGATTCGCAGCGGGCCCGACGACGG
>JBOGFL010000275.1:0-9577 GCA_050743285.1 Acidimicrobiia bacterium | reverse complement strand
GCGTACAAGCCGCTCAACTGGATGAGTCCCCCCTGCACCATCCGCGAGGATGCCGCGATCATCACCGCAACCAACCCCGGCGGGGAGCGCCTCGCAATCGAGCTCCACGAGATCCTCGCCGACCAGTCCTTCGACTTCGGCGAGGACCCCGGACTCGAGAAGGACGGCGTCGAACTCGAACTCCAGGCACTGCTCGCGGCCCGGGTCCGAGCGCTGCGAGACGACCTGCGCCTCGTGCGGCGTGAGTACCCGACCGACATCGGTCCGGTCGACCTGCTGTGCCGCGACGGCGACGGGTGCGCCGTGGTCATCGAGGTCAAACGGGTCGGTGAGATTGCCGGCGTCGAGCAGTTGCTCCGCTACCAGGAGCGCCTCGACCGGGACTCGAACCTCGCACCGACACGCGGTCTCTTGGTGGCGACGCGCATCAAGCCGCAAGCGCGCGTGTTCGCCCAGAGCCGGGGCGTGGAATGCATCGAGGTCGACGTCGACGTGCTCCGGGACGGAGCGCCGGGCGACCTGCGGCTCTTCTGAAGTGGCCCGATCCATCTCGTTCAATCGCCTCGCCGACCGCGACGACGCGCTGCGCGGCGGTCTCGAACGTGGACGCGACGCCGCCGAGGTGCTCGCTCGCCACCTGGCGCCGGGCGCTCGGATCGTCGAGGTCGGCGTCGGGACCGGTGCAGTTGCAACTGCGCTCGCCGACCGCGGGCTGGCGGTGGCCGGCGTCGACGTCGCCGAGGAGATGCTCGACCGGGCGCACGCGCGCCTCGGCGCCATGGTCGTTCGGGCCGACGGCGCGGCCGTGCCCCTACGCACCGGCGCCGTCGACAACGTGTACCTGGTGTGGGTGCTCCACCTCGTCGCCGACCCCGCCGATGTGGTCACCGAGTGCGCCCGACTCCTGCGACCCGGCGGGCGCTTCGTCGCGGTTGCGGTCGATCCCCAAACCGACGACGACATCCAGCAAGCGTGGGTCGGCATGGAATCGCTGCGCGTCCGCATCGACACCCCCGAAGCCGTCGTCGGCTGGGCCGACGCCGCCGGATTCACGCTCGTCGGCCGCGACCACTTCGCGTGGCACACCGACGAGTCGCCGGCCGAGTACGCGAAGCAGATCGAGGACCGCTCGTTCTCGTGCCTCTGGAACGTCGACGACGCCACCTGGGCGTCAGTCGTGCAGCCGGCCATCGACGGCCTCCGGGCCCTGCCCGAACCCGACCGGCGCCGTCACCGCGTCGCGAGGTACCCCGTCACGGTCTTCGAGCGCCGAGGCTAGGGTGCCGCGCCATGGCATCGGTCGAACACAAGGTCCACGTCGACAAGACCCCGGACGAGGTCTGGGACGTCATGGGCGACTTCTGGGGGCTGGACGCCTGGTTCCCGGGCATCGAGAAGTGCGAGAAGTCGAGCGCCGACGTCCGCACCATCCACATGGGCGATCTCGCCATCGACGAGCAGCTGCTCGAGCGCGACGACACCGCCCGCAGCTTCGCCTACACGATCGCCGAGTCGCCGATGCCGCTCGAGTTCCACCGGGCCGAGTGGTCGGTGGCGCCCGACGGTGAGGGCTCGGAGATCACCGTGAAGGCCGAGGTCCGCCCCGACGACGCCGTTGGAATCCTGGGCCCGGTCTACGAGCAGGCGGCCAGCGGATTGCGCGAACACCTCGAAAGCTGACGCAGGACGCGCAACCGCGACCCCGGCGTCTCGCACGCCCGCGTCGGCTCCCGTCAGTCGACGGCCATGTTGGCAAATTGGGCGCGGTCGGGATGGAACGCGAGTTCGGCCTTGCCCGTGGGCCCGTTGCGGTGCTTGGCCACGAGTATCTCGGCCTTGCCGCGGTCCTCGGACTCGGGGTTGTAGACCTCGTCGCGGTAGAGGAATAGGACGACGTCACTGTCTTGCTCGATGCTATTGCTGCCTACGACGTTGTTGGCCAGGAAGTTGTGGTGCTCGGCGACCGTGGCGTCGAATACGGGCATGAGGCCGAGCACGTCGATGTCTTTCACCTCGTCCCAGAACACATCGGACTCAGCGAGATCACTCAGGAACGGATCGTCTAGGGCGCTAGCCAGACGACCCATCCGCTCGCGTGACACGCCGTGCTTGTAGAGCGTGGACCCGCAGTACTGCATTCCGATTCGCGCCGCGAGTTCGCGCGCCGTGACGCCACGCTCTGGCATTGACTTCCAACGGACGTAGTCCCAAATCTCACGGGGGACGGCATCGACGTTCGGGTTCTGTACCCGCCCATCGATCCAGCCCACCATTGCCTCGATCGGCTCACGGCGAGGACCGTGACCGCCGACGGTGGCCGCGAAGCGCAACTGCTCAGCGCCGCCCTCGACCACCAGCATGTAGCCGGCGCGACCTCGACGCGGCTGTACTCGACGAAGTC
The DNA here is from genome assembly GCA_050743285.1 of Acidimicrobiia bacterium. Taxonomy (GTDB): domain Bacteria; phylum Actinomycetota; class Acidimicrobiia; order IMCC26256; family JACDBD01; genus JBOGFL01. The sequence goes on along the minus strand of JBOGFL010000275.1, from coordinate 7,176 downwards.
GGGAGCGGATGTCGAGGCGCTGGAGAAGCGACTCAACGTCACGCGCCAACCGCGCGCTGGTCGTTGCGTACATGACGCTCCAGCGCCCGCTCTTGCCGGACTTGGAACTGAAGCTCACGGTTCCATGAGTGGCCCAGAGGTGCCGGAGAAACAGCGCGATCTGGCGTTCGTCGAGGGCGAAGACCTCGCGCGGCACGAACTTCTCCCACGAGCGCTTGGCCCAGAGACCGAGGCGGTCGAGCCACTCGCCGAGCGGGTTGCGGAGACCGTGGGTCAGGTGGAACGGAGGCGGAAGGTAGACCTGCATCCAGGTCCGTTCGTGCTTGACGCGAGCCTCGATCCCGAACAACTCGCGCGCCGCGTCGGCGACGGCGTTCGCGTTCTCATGGTCGATGGTCGTGTATTGCACGGCATGAGTCGGTAGGTGGCAGCCGTCACCGATCATGTGGCCGAGCAGGATCAGCTCGGCGTCGGCCCACGTCCCGGGCCTTGCGGGCGGGGGGATCCGCCGGGGTACCGCGATGTGATCACCGGGCTTCAGCTCGTCGAGCCGGCGCCAGCCGTCCAGGGTGAGGAACGGGTGGTTGGCGCTGGCCTTGACCGACCGACCCGACGCCAGCCGCATCTCGAAGACGACCCTCTCGCCGGTCGGAAAAACGTGGGTCATGGTCCCCGGCACGAGCTTGTAGTGCTCGTCGAGCGTCCAGACCGGAATGTTGGTCTCTCCCCTGAGCAGGAGATGCCCGATCGGAACCTCCTCGTTCGTGTCGCATCTGGTCACGAGCGTGTCGGCGGTGACGCAGCCCGACTCTCTCAGGTCGGCGAGCATCGGGCGTTTGTCCTGGCGGTACTCCAACTGGCGGTTGAGCTGAGACAGCGCCATGACCGGGCACTCGAGCTCGCGGGCGAGCAGCTTGAGACCGCGTGAGAGCTCGGAGACCTCGGTCTGGCGGCTCTCGACCTGACGGGACGTTGTCATGAGCTGCAGGTAGTCGACGACGATCAGCCCCAACTCACCCTCGCGGGCCTTGATGCGGCGCGCCTTCGCCCTCATCTCCATGATCGTGCAGTGCGGGTTGTCGTCGATGAACAGCTTCGCCTCGCCGAGCCGGCCGATGGCGCGCACGATCTGGTCCCACTCCCGCTCGTTGAGGTTGCCGAGTTGGAGCTTGCGAGCCGGCACCTTGGCTTCGGCGGCCAGGACCCGCTTCGTGATCTCGAGCTGGCCCATCTCCATCGAGAAGAGCAGCACCGGCTTGTGCTCGACCGCGGCGACGTGCGAGGCGGCGCCGATCGCAAAGGCGGACTTCCCGACAGACGGGCGGGCGGCGACGACGATCAGGTTCTGCGGCTGCATTCCGAGAAGGATGTGGTCGAGGTCCGTGTACCCGGTTGGAAGGCCGATGACGTCGACGTCGCGCCCGTAGATCGCCTCCAGTTGGTCCATCGCGGATTGGAGCGCGCCGTACAGGTCGGTCATCGAGTCCGAGACGCGCCGCTCGGCGACGTCGAAGACGAGCGTCTCGGCGCGGTCGAGCGTCTCGGTCACGTCGTCGGGCGCGTCGTAGGCCGACTCGGCGATCTCGCCGGCGACGCCGATGAGTCGGCGCAGCAACGCGAGCTCGGTCACGATGCCGGCGTAGTGCCCGGCGTTGGCGCTGGCGGGAGTCTCCGCCTGGAGGCGCAACAGCGTCGGCTTGCCCCCGAGCGCGTCGAGCAACTCGACGCGCCGCAACTCCTCGGCGACCGTGACCGGGTCGACCGGCTCGCCCTGTGCGTACAGCGCCACGACCGCTTCGAAGATGTGGCCGTGCGCGGGCTTGTAGAAGTCGCCGACCTCGACCCGGGCTTCTGCGGCAAGGGCGATCGCGTCGCGGCTCAGCAGCATCGCTCCGAGCAGCGACTCTTCTGCTTCCAGGTTGTGCGGCGGAATGCGACCCGCTGCTCGGCGCCTGACGTCGGCGATCGACTGGACCACGAGCCTCCTTCGGGCCGTTCTCGGCCTTGTTGCCCCGTCCACAAGCCCGGGCGTGCCCGGAAGGACCAGGCGCATCGTCGCGCCGCGGGCCTGTGGATCGTCAGTCCGAAACCGTTGTGAATTCCGCCCGATTCGCCTGTGGACGACCTGTGGACAATGCCTCGGCCCGTCCACAGCGCGGATCGGACATACCCGGCATCAAATCACGCCGGTACGACAGTGCCGCCGAGCGCGAAGCGACCCCGGCCGGTAAGCGGCCCCAATAGAAAGGAACGGTCGGACGAGACGGCCGACTACTCGGCCGCGACCTCGACAGTCAGGGTCGCGAGGACGCCCTCGTGCAATTTGACCGGCACCTCGACCTCACCCAGCTCCTTGAGCGGCTCGGTGAGGTCGATGTCGCGGCGGTCGAGTTGCACCCCGGCCTGAGCGCCGACGGCCTCGGCGACGTCGGCGTTGGTGACCGAGCCGAACAGGCGTCCGCCCTCGCCGGCCCGGGCCCCGATGCGGAACCGCTGACCGTCGAGCCGGGCGCGGACCTCCTCGGCCGCGGCCCGTTCGCGCTCGTCGCGAGCCTCGCGGTTGCGGCGCATCGCCTCGGCCTGCTTGACGGCCCCCTTCGACGCCTTGATCGCCAGACCCTTCGGCACGAGGTAGTTGCGGGCGTAGCCGTCGGCGACGTCGAGGAGATCGCCCTTCTTGCCGAGCGTCTCCACGTCCTCGCGCAGGAGCACCTTCACGCCGTGCTCTCCTCTTCTGCGGGCTTGGCGGCCGCCGCCGGTTCAGTGGTCCCGCCGTCGCCCCCGGCCGTGATCTCGTCGACCGCACCCTCACCGTTGCCGGTCTCGGCCGCGATGCCCTCGAGCTCCTCTCCTCTTTCTCCCGTCGTTGCCGACACGCCCGCGGTCGGGTCGGGGATCTCGAGGGGCGCGTCCTCGCGGCCGCGCTCGCGGTCGCGCCGGCTCCCCCGGCTGCGCTGGGTGACCTGGCGCACGCTGTACGGCAGCAGTGCCATCTCCCGCGCCACCCGGATTGCCCGGGCCACGGCCCGCTGCTGCTGGGCCGAGTTGCCGGTGACGCGGCGGGCGCGAATCTTGGCCCGCTCCGACATGAAGCGCCGGAGCAGGTCGACGTCCTTGTAGTCGACCCAGTCGATGTGCTCGGTGGTGAGGATCGACGTCTTCTTCTTCATCGGCCGACGCCGGTCGGCCATCGCCTGCTTGCGACGATCGCGTTTGCGCGCCATCTAGAAGGGCTCCTCGTCGAAGGTGTCGGACGGGGCCGAGGACGGGGCCGGGCTCGAATCGCGTGGACGACCCTCGCCGCCTCCTCCACCACCGCCCGCGCCACCGCTGCCGCCGCCCTCGCCGGCGCCGCGACGCTCGTTGCGCGAGATCTCGGCGGTCGCCCAGCGGAGGCTGGGGCCGACCTCGTCGGCCACGACCTCGACGACGCTGCGCTTCTCGCCGTTCTCGGTCTCCCACGAGCGCTGCTCGAGGCGGCCGGTGACCAGCGCGCGGGAGCCCTTGGCCAGCGTCTCCTGGACGTTCTCGGCCATGTCGCCCCAGCAGACCACGTTGAAGAAGCTGGTCTGTTCCTGCCACTCGTTGGTGTTGCGGTCCATCCAGCGCCGGTTGACGGCCAGTCCGAAGTTGGCCTTGGCGCGACCTTGGGCGGTGAATCGGAGCTCCGGGTCCCGGGTCAGGTTGCCCACCAGGGTGATGCTGTTGCCGTTCGCCATCGTTGTTCCTCCCTATGCGTCCGCCCCTGCGGTCGCCGGCGGGCCGTACACGGCCCCCGGGATCCGCAGGATCTTGTGGCGGATGACCTCATCGGCAAGGGACAGAACCCGGTGCAGCTCGTCCGTCGCCTCGGGTTCGGCCTTCGCCTGGAGGACCACGTAGTAGCCCTCCCAACGGTGCTGCACCTCGTAGGCGAACCGCCGCTTGCCCCAGTAGTCGACATAGCCGTTCTCGGCTCCGTTCGACTCCAGGAGCTGGCGGTAACGGTCGACCGCGGCCCGGATCGTCTCCTCTTCCAGGTCCGCGTCAAAAATGATCATGACCTCGTACGGCCGCATGGGCCTGTACCTCCTTCGGACCGCAGCCTCGACTGCGGGCTCCCGGCGTCACCGCCGGGGGGCGACGGGAGCAGGACTCGGTTGTGAACCGACGAGGCTACCAGCGCGTGTCGATGCGGACCTATCGCCCGTGAGCGTACCGCCGGCCTCCGACGGTTACGAGCGGCAGCCGACGAGCGATCCGGCGGGAAGCTCCCCCGCCGGCGTCTCGAGCGCGAAGCGGAAGGGGTGGCTCGACTGGTAGCTCGGGCACGAGGCAGGGTCGCCTTCGCAAGGGACCATCTCGAGCCGGTCGACCTCATTCCCCCGGGAGTTGTAGAAGGCGATGTCGAGGGGCACGGGGACGCCCGACATCGTGTAGCTCACGAGCGTGTCGGCGTCGTAGACGAAGAGCAGGCCGTCGTAGGGCCCGAGGTCGCTTCGGTCGCGAAGGCCGGCGCCGCGCTCGTCGGGGGAGTCGGCGATCACCAGCCGCCGGCACTGACCGCCGATCGCGACGTCGGCCTCGGTGAGCCCCGGGAAGGGATCGGACGCCGACTCGGTGACCACGAGGGTGTCCTCGAGCGGCGTGCCTTCAGCCGAAGCCGGGCACTCGTCGTCGGTGACCGCCCGCACCACCGCGAACGTGGCCAAGCCCGTGCCGATGAGCAAGAGCGCGACGGCGGCGATCAGCCACCCCGAAGCGCGGAAACTCACACCGTCGCTTCGTTCGCCCTGTCTGCCTCGTCGAAGTGGCCGAGCGCTTCACCGATGCCGTCGGCGGCGTGGTACGTCTCGGCACTCGACGGGAACGCCCCCGCCCGGACGTCGGTCGCGAAGCGGGCCACCGCGGCGATGGCGTCGTTCTTCTGCTCCGCGTAACGGCGGACGAACTTCGGCGTGATCCGGTCCTCGATGCCGAGCAGGTCGTGGTACACGAGTACCTGGCCGTCGCAGTGGCGACCGGCGCCGATCCCGATCGTGGGCACGGGAACGGAGTCGGTCACGAGCCGGGCGACGGCGTCGGGGACGCACTCCAGCACGATCGCGAAACACCCGGTGTCGGCCAGTGCGACCGCGTCGTCGACGATGGCCCGGGCCGCTTCGAGGCCCCGGCCCTGCACTTTGAATCCGCCGAGCGCGTGGACGGACTGGGGCGTCAGGCCGAGGTGGCCCATCACGGGGATCTCGGCGTCGAGGATCGCCTTGACCGCCTCGAGCCGTTTGGCTCCGCCTTCGAGCTTCACCGCGCCGGCACCGGCACGCACGAGCGCGGCCGCGTTGCGCACGGTCTCTTCCCGCGACACGTGATAGCTGAGCCACGGCAGGTCGCCGACGACGAGCGCACGCGGGCGGGTACGAGCCACCGCGGCGACGTGATGCGCCATGTCCTCGGTCGTGACCTGGAGCGTGTCGTCGTACCCGAGCACGACCATCGCCACCGTGTCGCCCACGAGGACGAGGTCGACCCCGGCCTCGTCGACGACCCGCGCCGAGGGCGCGTCGTACGCGGTGACCATGACGAGCGGCGAGCCGTCGCCCTTCCGCGCCCGGATGTCAGGCGCGGCCAGACGGCGAACCGACGTGGCCTCAACGGACATCTCTGCACCTCCACCGTCCAGGGCACCCATGGCTCCCGGCGGCCCCAGGACAATACCCGGCCCGCGGGGCCGGGGAAACGGCTCAGCCGACGTGGCGGCGGCCGTGGAGCTCACGGCGGTCGAGGTGGTTCCACCGGCAGTGGAGGCACACCTCGACGACGTAACAGGCGAACTCGTCGACCCGCGACCCGAGCCGTTCCAGCTCCACCGGCCGCGTGATGCAGGTGCCGTTGGCGTGCTTGAGCGCGTCGCCGTAGACGTACTGCACGTAGCGGAGATCCCCGTTCCCGCACACCGGGCAGGCCGCCGCCGCGGGCACTCCCACGTTGCGACCGGCTCGGAGAAGCTCGGGATGGGCGTCGCAGACGTCGAGGCGCGTGAGCGTTCCCTTCCGGAGATCGCGAAGCACCGCCCGCCGGGCCAGCGAGTAGTCCACGTGATGCCGCATCGGCGGCGAGTGTACGGCGGCCACAGACCCCGAAAAGCGGATCTCTGCTCTCGTCGCCCCCGTGCCGGCTTGACCCCGGGTCTCGCCTCCGTCATACTGCCTCTCGATATATCGGCACGATATATCGCCACGACAACCGCGCCACGAAGGGACGACCGGATGCTGGAGCTCGCCGTACTGGGCCTGCTGAAAGAGCAGCCCCTCCACGGCTACGAGCTGAAGAAGCGCCTGGGCGAGACCCTCGGATTCCTCTGGGGGGTCTCGTACGGGTCGCTGTACCCCGCCCTGCGCCGGCTCGAGCGGGGTGGCGCCATCGAGGCGGTCGAGCCGGCACCGGCGGTTCCCATCCCGTCGACCGGCTCGTTGACCGGTGACCTCGCCGCCGCCCGTCTACGCCGGCGACCCCGGCCGGGGCGGCGCACCCGCAAGCAGTACGCCATCACCCCCCGGGGCGAGACGATGTTCGCCGAGCTGCTCGCCGCCGACGGCGGCACCGTCGCCGACGACGAGCGCACCTTCGCCCTGAAACTCGCGTTCTGCCGGCACCTTCCGGCCGCCGACCGCCTCACGGTTCTCGAGCGCCGCCGGGCCGAACTGGTCGATCGGCTCCACCGGGCCCAGCGCTCCTCCGGCAGCCGTGACCACTACCTGCGCTCGCTGATGGAGCACCGCACGAAGACCGTCGAACGCGACCTCGAGTGGGTCGACGAGTTGATCGCCGCGGAGCGCGGAACCGCTTCCGCGGCCGAGACCGAAGCAGGAGTTGCCTGAGCCATGAGCAAGATCCGAGTGGCAGTTGCAGGAGTCGGAAACTGCGCGAGCAGCCTCGTGCAGGGCGTCGAGTACTACGGCGACGCCGACCCCGCCGATGACGTCCCCGGCCTCATGCACGTCGAGCTGGGCGGCTACCACGTGGGCGACGTCGAGTTCGTCGCCGCGTTCGACGTCGACGCCAAGAAGGTCGGCTTCGACCTGTCCGAGGCGATCTTCGCCAGCGAGAACAACACGATCAAGTTCAGTGACGTGCCGCCGCTCGGCATCACGGTGCAGCGTGGCAACACCCTCGACGGCTTGGGCAAGTACTACCAGG
>JBOGFL010000274.1:0-4275 GCA_050743285.1 Acidimicrobiia bacterium | reverse complement strand
TCGTCGTAGCCGAGGTCCCACTCGATGGAGAGGCGTTCGCGCTCGGCGTCGCGGTTCACCCGTTCCCGGTTGCGACGGAACTGCGGATCGTGCGGCGGGAGGTACTGGAGGCGGGCCTGGGCCCGCTGACGAAACTCGTCGACGAGCTGACGTTCGCCGCGCACGCCGTGCACTTCCCAGTGCGGCGCCACCGGCCCGAGGTAGACGATCTTGACGTGCCCCTGGGGCGGGAGCTGTTCCTGGTCTTCGAGCTCTTGGGGTTGGGTGCTCATCTCTCACTCCTCGTGCCTGCGCCCCGACGCGCAGACTTCGTTGACGCCGACATTGGTGGCCGCGTCGCCCGGCGGCGACGACGGTGCGAACGCGCACTGTCAAAGCCTGAGGTGTCGAACCCGCATCGAGGCAGGATACCCGCGCCGATCGGCGGCTCAGCTCTGGTCGGGCCGTTCGCCGAGCGTGGCGTCGAGCGTGATGGTTTCCTCGCCCCGCACGATCGTGACGGGAACTGAATCGCCGGGTGCATTGCTGCGCACGGCGGCCTGCACATCGCCCGACGAGTCGATGGCGACGCCGTCGATCTCGACGATCACGTCGCCGACCTGGATGCCGACCTCGTCGGCACCCGAGCCGAAGGTCACGTCCTCGACGTAGGCCCCGTGGTCGACCGACAGACCCTCTTCTTCGGCCAGCGGCGCGGTGACCGCGGTGGTGCCCACCCCGAGAAAGGCCGCGGCGCGGCCTTCGCGTAGCTGGTCGATGATCGGCACGGCGTGCGAGATCGGGATCACGAAGCCGATGTTCTCGGCGGTCGTCGGGTCGGCGATGGCGGTGTTGATACCGATCACCTTGCCGGTCGCGTCGACGAGTGGGCCGCCCGAGTTACCCGGGCTGATGGCGGCGTCGGTCTGGAGGACGTCGACAAGGGTGCCGCCACCCTCCGCACTGAGATCCCGGTCGAGGCCCGAGACGATGCCGCTGGTGACACTCGGCCCGCCGTCGAGAGCGAGCGCGTTCCCGACCGCGACCACCGCGTCGCCGACGACGACGTCGTCGGAGTTCCCGAGCGTGGCGGTGGGCAGGTTCTCGCCGTCGATCTTCAAGACTGCGATGTCGGCGGCGGCGTCCGTGCCGATGACGTCGGCGGTGAACTCGTTGCCGTCGGTGAAGACGACCAGGGCCGAGTCGGTGCCGGAGACGACGTGGGCGTTGGTGACGAGGTAGCCGTCGGAGGTCACCACGAAGCCGCTGCCGGCCGCTTCGCCCTGGGACGTGTCGGCGGTGACGGCGACGGTCGCCGGGAGGACCGCATCCAGGATCGCCTGGATGTCGCCCGTCTTCCCGATCGTGTTGGCGGCGCGGTTCTTGTCGTTGGTGTCCGTGCCGACGGCGACGGTGCCGCTACGGCCGTCGCTGCTGCCGTCGTCGTCGGTGCCGATGGCGACGCCGACCCCGGCCGCGACCAGCGCGCCGACCAGTCCACCGACGATCGCACCGGTGAGGAAGTGATGCCCGCGGTGCTGCGGCGGGTTCGATGACGGAGGCCGCGGCGGCGAAGGCGCAGTGCGCCCGGTGGGGGGAGGAGGCAGCGGGGCCGACTGACCGGCCGGCCCGAGGGGTTCCGTAGGGTCGGCGCCGGGCTCGGAGGCCCGATTCGTGCTCGTCCAGCTCCAGGCGGCAAGATCTTCCGAGGCCGGGGGCGGCTGCCTATTCATGTCGTCCACCTCAATCCGCCAACGCCTCTGGCGACGTATCAGTTCCCAGAACGGCGGGGAACCAGCCGGCCTCCACTAGCGTTGAACGAGCGTGAGCACCTTGGATCTCGTACCCCCTGACCACCAGCCCCAGGAATGGATGCTTCGGGCCCGGTGTCGGAAGATGACACCCGGGGAGTTCTTCCCGAGCGACGGCGTCGGTGTCGAAGTGGCCCGTCGTATCTGTGCCGAGTGCACGGTTCGCGAGGAGTGCCTGGAGTACGCACTCCGTTACCGGATCGACCACGGTGTCTGGGGCGGAACCTCGGAACGCGAGCGCCGGCGCATCTTGCGGCAACGTCGTGTGACCGCAAACCCGGCCTGATCGCAGCTCTCGCATCACCCGACCAGGGTCACACATCCCGGTCCGCGGATCCTCAGCGTGACCTGAGCGTTCACTGAGAGTTTTCTTCCCTGGGGTGAAGTTGCCTACCGCCAGGCGAAGGGCCCCAGCACCACGTCGGCCGCCCGGCCCCACACGCCCGGGTCGTCGTCGCCGGTGAATGATGCCGCCACCCCCATCAGCTGGTCGGGCGGTGCGTCCGAAACCCAGGCCAGCACCCGGTCGTCGTCGTCCTGCCATATCAGCACGTCGCCGGCCGCGGTCGCGTAGGCCCTGACGTCCTCTCCGTCGACGGCCGCGGTCGCGGCGCCGGCCGGCAGGGCATCGGTGTCGAGCTCACCCTCGTCGACGAAGACCGACACGCCGAAGAGACCGTCGCTGTAGACCAGGTGCGCGACACCGTCGTCGAGCTCGTAGGCGCCGACGAGGTGGAACCCGTCACCGGCCGTCTCGGGGACGTCGCCGGGCGGCTCGGCCAGCGAATCGGGCTCCTCGACGGCGTAGTCGTCGGGAGGCGGGTCGACGATGTCCGGTGCGGGCCGCAGACGCACGAGGTGAACGGCGCGTAGGACGTCGCCGTTCTCGTCGAGGATCTCCCGCTGGAACAGGAACGGCGCCCGCGGCGCGAGGAAGAGCCGCTGCCGGACGAGTCCGGTGTCGACGTCGACTGCCTCGACCTCGAACGTCGCCACGCCCGCGATCTTCTGGCGGTCGCCGGTCATCTCCAGCTGCCATTCGGCGGCCGCGTGGGGAACCTCCGAGGCGCCCGGCACGCCGCCAATCGACATCCAGCCCTGCGCGCCTTCGACGAACCGCCCGGTGGTGGTGGCGCGCACATCACGCGCGCCGTCGACGACGACGATGCCGTCGCGGCGCTGCACGCGCACCCGCTCGGTGTGGATGGCGCCATCGGTGTCGTGCCATTCGATCTCGACAACGGCGGCGAAGTTGCCCCGGCCGGCGTCGGCCCGGGCCAGCAGCTCCGCCACTTCCGCCGGCACCCCGCCCTCGCCCGCGTCGACGCCCCGGAGGCCGGGGACGCCTGCAATCAGGGCGGCGGCGGCCAAGGTCGGGAGAAGCCGTCGGAGCCGGCTCACCGCGGTGCCTCCGAGACGCCCATCGTGGCCAGCGCCCCGATCGGGTCCATGTCGAGCGAGCTCCGCGCCGCGTGCGCGTCGGCCAGCGCGGGCACGTTGGGCTCGGAGCGGTCGGGGCGCGGCATGACGATCACACCGACGGCCGCGGCCGCGACGACGGCGGTCGCGACCCACGTTGCGGGGCGGCGCCAACGCGGTCGGATTTCCCGAACCGGCGCCGGCGCGGCGGCGACGTCCTCGTCCTGCTCGCGCTCGTGCACGCCGGCAATGAGGTCAGCGGGCGCGTCGGGCCACGGCAGTGTCCGGAGCAGCGAACGCGTCCCGTGCAGCTCCTCGAGCACCGCCTGCCACTCGGGCGAGCGCGCCAGTTCTTCCTCGACCGCGGCGCGCTCGGTGGGCGTCAGTTCGCCATCGAGATACCCGGAGAGAAGGTCTTCGTCCATGCTCATGCGACGGCTCCGGGCGCGAAGTCGGGCCCGAGCGCCTCCCGGAGCAGCCGCCGGCCCCGATGGATGCGCGAGCGGACGGTGCCGACCGGCGCGTTGATCGACTGTGCGATCTCCTCGTAGGAGAGGTCGGCGATGTCGCTGAGGATGACCGCGGTGCGGAACTCTTCCGGCAACCCGTTGAGCGCGGCCTGCACCTCGTCGGAGAGACCACTCACGACCTCGTCGGCGCCGGGGGCCGCGGGTACCACCTGATCGGGGTCGTCGGGCAGCGCGGACGTCGGGCGCCGCCGCTTGCGTCGCACCTCATCGAGGAACACGTTCGTCACGATCCGGGCCAACCATCCCTGTAGTGCCCCGGGCCGGTATGTCTCCAGCCCCTTGCGTACCCGCAGCAGCGCCTCCTGGGCGAGATCCTGCGCGTCGCTGTCGTTCCCGGCGAGCCGATAGGCAACGCCATAGAGAAAGCGTCCGTGGTCGCGAGCGACCTCCTCCCAGGTCGGCACACCGCCGGCCATCAGCAAGAACGACGGGAGGGCGCCCGAGGGTTCCCGGGCCGGTGCGGGGCTGGAAGATTGGCGCCCGACGGGCTAGTTCGAGGGCTTCTTCTCGTCGTCGGCGTTCTCGTCGTCCGGGAC
>JBOGFL010000273.1:0-8561 GCA_050743285.1 Acidimicrobiia bacterium | reverse complement strand
GGACGCATCTCAGATCAGTGCCCCGCCCCGAAGCGCAAGGGGAGCGTACCGGGGCGTCGGCTGCGGGCGAGTGGCCACGCGTGACACGCTGGGCACCCGCGATCAAGGAGACGAGCCATGGCCGACGTGAAGCCGATTCCGGAGGGCTACCGCACCGTGACGCCATACCTCTCGATCGTCGGTGCGGCTGAAGCGATCGACTGGTACATCGAGATCTTTGGCGCCAAGGAGCGCATGCGCATGGGCGCGCCGGGCGGGACGATCGGGCACGCCGAGATAGAGATCGGCGACTCGATCATCATGCTCGCCGACGAGTTCCCCGACATCGGGTTCCTCAGCCCGAAGACGCGCGGGGGCACGACGGTCCACATCCATCTCTACGTCGACGACTGCGACGCGGTGATCGCCGCCGCGGTCAAGGCCGGCGCGAAGGTCGTGCAGAAGACCGAGGAGCGCTTCTACGGCGACCGGTCAGGGCAGATCGAGGATCCGTTCGGCCACAGCTGGAACGTCAGCACCCACGTCGAAGACGTCCCGCCCGAAGAGATGGCCAAGCGCGTCGCCGCCATGGAAGCGGAGATGAACACCGGCTGAGCGTCAGCCGCCTCCGTCGCAGACGCAGAACTCGTTCCCCTCGGGATCGGCCATCACGATCCAGTTGGCCCCGTACGCGCGCCGCGGCTCGGCCTCGAGCCGGCGCGCACCCAACCCGACCAGGCGGGCGGCTTCGGCCTCGATGTCGGCCGGGTGCAGGTCGACGTGCATGCGGTTCTTGGCCGCCTTCGGCTCGGGCACCTCCTGGAGAATGAGGTGGGGGCCAGGACGGCCGTCGGGCACGAGCACCACGACGTTGTCCATCTGCCCGACGGTGACGTAGCCGAGCGCGGCGGCCCAGAAGGGCGCCAGCGCGGCGGCATCGGCGCAGTCGAGGACAAGGCCCAGCGCAGCGTCGGGCGTTTCGCTTGCCACCCCGACAGTTTGGTCGATATTCGGCGAGGTCGTCCGAGGACGGTCCGTAGAGTTCCGTCGTGGTCGACAGTAGCCAGGGAACGCCCGCCTCCGCGCGTACGACGGTGCATCGACTCGCCGAGCGCGGCCAGTACGACCGCGAAACGATCGACGCGATCCTCGACAAGGCGCGCGTGTGCCACGTCGGCTTCGTCGTCGACGGCCAGCCGTATGTGATCCCGACCCTGCACGTCCGGGTCGGCGAGCGTCTCATCCTCCACGGCGCACCGGCCAACCAGATGCTGCGGACGCTGAAGGACGGGGCCGACGCGTGCGTGACGGTCACGCTGATCGACGGGCTCGTGCTGTCGCGCTCCTGGTTCCACACGTCGGTGAACTACCAGTCGGTGGTCGTCGTTGGTCGCGCGGTCGAAGTTTCCGACCCGGACGAGAAGCGCGCCGCGCTCCGCGAGCTCGTCGAGCACGTGGTACCGGGCCGTAGTGACGACGCGCGCCCACCGACCGACGCCGAGCTCCGGGCCACGCTCGTCCTCGCGCTCCCGCTGACCGAGGCGTCGGCCAAGGTGCGCGCCGGCCCCGCAAAAGAGGAACCGGACGACGTTGCGCTCCGGCACTGGTCGGGCGTTGTGCCGCTGGCGCTGCAGGTCAGCGCACCGCCGTGGGCCGACGCCGACACGCCGGCCGACGTCGGAGTTCCCGACTACGTCAGCCGGCTCGCCGGCGGCTGAGCGTCGCTCAGGAGGCGGCGCGCAGCGGCGCCAATCGAGCATGTGACAATGCGAGCGAACAATCCGCGCCGACGGTCACATGCTCGTGTGGTCAGGAAGCGTCGAGCCGCCGCCTGACCTCGTCGAACCGCACCGGCAACTCCCGGGCGGGACACGTCCAGAACACGAACTGCGACGGCGCCATGTGCGGCCGGATCGCCTCGATGCCGGTGTGGTGCGGGTCCGTCTCGACGAAGCGTTCGAGGTCGGCGCGGCTGCGCCACGCCGAGACCGTGAAGAACGTCTTGCGGGTCAGCTTGGCATCGAGCGCGTACCCGATGAGCCCCGGCGTCTCGGCGAGCTGACCGCGGATGCGCAGCGTCCAGCGAAGGAATCCGGGGATCGAACGGTGCTTGCGCAGTGGGAGACGCGAACCCATGACCGTGCATTCCGTCTCGGGCTCGACTGCGGCGAATCGTTTCCAGGGCAAGGCCGGCATCGCGGTCCTTTCTACTCGCAGGCCAGACTCTCGGCATGGGTGAAGTTGACGATGTCGTCATCAGGAGCGCGACCGGGGTTGACGCGCCGGCGGTGCTCGAGCTCTGGGCGGCGGCCGACGCGGCTCCCAGCGTCACCGACGACGTGGAGAGTATCGAGCGACTGGTCAGATGGGATGCCGCTGGTCTACTCCTCGCGTGCGTCGATAACCGGGTAGTGGGCTCGCTCGTCGCGGTCTGGGACGGATGGCGCGGGAACATGTACCGCTTGGCCGTGCATCCGGACTTCCGCAGGCGGGGCACTGCGCGTGCGCTCGTAGACGCGGGGGAGCAGCGCCTCCGCACGCATGGTGCCCGCCGGGTGACCGCGCTGGTCTTGCGTGAGCACGACGAAGCGGTCGGCTTCTGGCGCGCGGCCGGATACGACCCCGACCCACGAATCGATCGCTACGTCGTCGCATTCGAGCCCGGCCCGGCTGGCTAGGCGACGCGCTGGTACTCGCCTCCGAGGAACTTCGTCCAGCCGGTGCCGTCGCGGGAGTTCTCGATCGAGAACGTCAGCTCGCGGTCGGCGACAACGAGCGTGTAGCGGGCGCGGCCCATGCCCTCCAGCTGGTGCTGGAGCACGAGCGCGTCCCCCTGCCACGAACCCCGCGGCGGGGTGGGCATGTCCATGACGACCTCCTCGGGTCGTCGACTGCTTTACCATCGCAGCCCGATGGCTGACATTCCTCCCGGGCTCGCCGACGTCGCGTCGTTTCCGCTCATGGACGCGCTGGGCGGGCGGCGGGCGCGCCGCTTTGCGCTTGGCGCCTCGATACCCGACGGCCCGCTGGCGTACACCTCCCGCCACGAACCCGTTGCCCTCACTGAGCTGGAGCGGATGCTCGTCCTCACCGCAGCCGCCGGCAACACCGGGTGGCACTACCTCATCACGCGGCACGCCGGGTACGCGCCGCACCTCTCGAACTACAGCGCCGCCGCCGGCGGTCGCACGTTCCCGTCGGCAGCCGGGTTCCACACGTCCGAGATGTTCTTCACCGACGACAGCGGCATCTACCTGTTCGAGACCCGCGATGCGCCCGCGCTCGTCGAACAGGGACACGCCGCCGACGACCTCGTCGCGTGGATGGACGCACACCGGTCGCGGATCCGGAAACTCTCCGACGAACGCCTGTATCTCCCGCGCGAAGAGCCGTACTTCGAGGGGCACAACACCTGGTGCGCCAACGTGCCCGGCAGCCTGCTCGCGTTTCCGGTCGCCGATCTCGCTCAGCACACGATCGCCGGCCTGTGCTTCCTCACCCAGAACGGCTACTGCGTGACCGACGACGTGAACGGCGAGCCGATCCCCGGTCTCGAGCAGTTCCGCGGGCTCGTCGCCGTCGACGCGCCGTTCCCGCTCAGCTTCATCGAGCAGTACATGCTCAGCGAAGCGACCGCCGAGCTGTCAGCCGCGTGCTACGCCGGCGTCCTCACGCTCCAGGCGATGGGACTCGGCGGCTGGATGTTCGACGGCGTCGACCGCTTCAGCGTGCTCGGCGCCAGCGGCGCCGAAGACGTGCCCGGACTCGGCTTCGACGTCGCCACCGACGACCGGTGGGCGGTGCCCAACCCCACCGGGCGGCCCGGCGTCTTCGAGACGTACTGCCCGCCGTACTTCCCCGACATGCGCGCGGCCACGGGCGCGCTCGTCGAGCGCAAGTTCGGGCCCGGCGGCCCGTATCACCCCGACACGCCGGGGCCCTGGAAGGAGAACGCGCGGATCAGGAGCGCGGCCCAGGTGCACGACGACGAGTTCATCGAATGCGTCGCCATGCAGGCGCAGTACATCCTCGACCGTTTCGGCAAGTTCCCGGGCACAGTCCCGACCGTGCAGATCCTGATGTACCTCCAGGCCCACCACCTGGATCTCGACTTCTACGACCATTACTTCGGCGCCGGCGCCTACCTCCCGAGCCACGCCAACCACATGGCCCGCTGGCATCCCTGAGATGTTTGGTTGTTCAACCCCCGAATACGTGGTTCAACGACCAAACATCACGACCTGGGGTGTGTGCGGGCGCACCCGCGTGTGAATGTCGTCGGCGACGGCGCGGCACCCGACGTTTGGGCACCCGGTCTACGCGTCGGTCGGGATCGGCTCGTAGAGCCACCGACGGTTGCGAGCGAACCAGTCATTGGTGGCGAGCGCGTCGCGGCGCGCCGTCGTTCGGGCCCGTTCCCGCTGGGGTGCGTCGAGCGCGCGGCGGTCACGAAGTTCGTGCAGCGCGAGATGCGTCCACTGCGGACCGTCGGAGGGCGGCTGTACGAGAAATCGGCGGACCCGCAGCCAGCCCGGTGCCTCCATCAGCATCGGCACGTGCTCCTCCTCGTACCAACCGTCGAACTCGGGCCGACCATGCTCCGGCACCTCGAACGCGACGACGAAGAGCAGCCCGGGAGTCGCGTCGGGCGGACCAGTGTCGGACGAGAGGACGCACGTGTAGCGCGTGAACCCGACGGCGTTGTCCAGCATGCGGCGGGTGCGCGGCGTGGGGGATGTCTTGAGCAGTCGGTACCGCTCGTTGCTCAGCGCGTCGAGGTCGTCGAGGTGGTACACCGCGAGGTGCCACGGTTCACCGTCGAGCGCGCGATAGCGGGATGCCGACGCGAACCCGGGCAAGGCGACCCGCGCCGGCACGTGCTCGTCGCGGTACCAACGGTCGAATTCGTCCTCCCAGCCCGGCGGTGGCTCCATCTGGGAGAAGAGCATGCCCCTCACGAAGCGTGCGACGCCTCTTCTGTCTGCGCGTGATCGCCGAACTGTTTGATGACCCGCTCGGTGGTGTGGGCGATGTGGGTCTCCAGCTCGCGCCGCGCGCGGCGGACATCGCCGTCGCCCATCGCGTCGATAATCGCCCAGTGCTCGGCGTTCGCCTCTTTGGTGCGCTCGATCCCGGTGTCGCTCCACAGTTGGAGATAGCGCGCGACGCGAGCCGACAGCTGGTCGATGAGGTCGAGTGTGAAGGTCCGACCGGAGTTCGTGTAGAGGGTCTGGTGGAACTCCCGGTTCTTCCGCAGCCAGACCTGGTGGTCGGTGATCTCGTCCATCTGACGGCACAGGTCCCGCAGGTGCTCGAGCTGCTTCGGGGTACGAGCCTTGACGGCCTTGGTGAGCAGATGCGCCTCGAGGACGGCGCGGACCTCGAGGATCTCGACGACCCGGTCGACGGTCAGCCCCGTCACGACCGTGCGCTGATGCGCCTTGGCGCTGACGAGTCCCTCCGCTTGGAGTTGCCGGAGCGCCTCGCGGATAGGGACGCGCGAGATGCCGAAGTGCTTCGCCAGCGCCACCTGGTTCAGCTCCTCGCCGTCGTCGAACTCGCCGGTCAGGATGGCTTCGCGCAGGGCGTCGGCGATCTGATCGGATGTCGTTCTCCGGTCGTTGAGCTGCGGCAACGGAAGCACGACCGACCCCCTCACTGCCCCTGGAGCTCGATCGAGTTCGTCTTCGTTCCCATGAGCTCACGCCATTCCACCCAGAAGTGCCGGAGCCGGTTGTCGTCCCCCCGCGTCCCGCTGAGTGCGTCGGCACCCCGGGCGATCACGCTGTAGCGCACCCCGCGGCTGGTGACGCCCCGTTGCTGGGCGTGGAATATCGGATAGTCCTCGAGCTGCACCGGGTCCGCGAACCACACCCGCTGGCTGAGCTCGCGAACCGCACGGGTCTCGGCGGAGTCGCCCACGAGCCCCAGCGTACGGTTCTCCATGACGAGTTCCGTGGGACCCTGCACCCGCTGAAAGTCGATCGACACGACGTTCGACCGGACGGTGATGGCGAGGTCGGGGAAGATGTTGACGATGTAGCCGTCGCCGACCTCGAGTCCGGGAAGGGGGTCGCGCCGCAACTGCTCCCAGAGCTCGGGTTCGATGCCGGCCGGGTCCATGCCGAGGAACTGCACCGCGTGGCCGTTGGCGGAGAGCTCGTAGGTCCCCGGCGGGCTCGCCTTGCGGAAGAACGGGTGTACGAACGGGACGTGGTAGCCGTCACGGGCGTTCTCGGCGAAAACCTTCCAGTTCACCGGAAGGGGATCGGCGCTCTCGCTGAAAACCTCGTACTCGCCGTCCGCGAGCGGCGTGCGCAGGACGTCGACGATCTTGTCTCCGAGCCAGGCCGACAGCGGTTCGGAATCGTCGGCCATGCAGACGAACACCAGTCCGAAGATCGACTCGCAGGCGAGCTCGACGAGCGGGAAGTCTTCCTTCCGGAACCCGGTCCCGTCGTAGGCCTCTTCACCCGGGATGCCGACGAGCTGGCCGTCCAGCGAGTAGACCCACGAGTGGTACGGGCACCGGAACGCGCTGCAGTGCCCGCGCCGGTTGTCGACGACCATGCTGCCGCGGTGCCGACACGTGTTGTAGAACGCGTGGACCTGGCCGTCGGCGTCGCGGTTGACGATGACCGGCGTCCCCGCGATGTGCAGCGTCACGAAGTCGCCGGCGGCGCGCACCTCACTCTCGTGGCACGCGAACTGCCATACGCGATCGAAGATCCGCTCGAGCTCCTGTTCGTAGACGCGCGGATCGGTGTAGACGCGGTTGTCGACGATCCGATCCGGGGCAATCGCCCGTTGCACCTCGACGGTCGTGGTCATGCTTCCTCCGGGCTCGGTCGACGTCGAGCGGCCCGCGGCTCACTGCGCGTCGAACTATAGACTGTATTCATTCACTGGGCTGTGTCCACGCGCGAGTGCAACCGCGCGCTGGGGTGGCGGAGTGTTGCGACTGCGCTCGAACCGCAGTTGGCCGGCGGTGACCGCAACCGCCACTGCGGGCAGGTCTCCGATCGCGAGCGTCTGGCGCCAGTCGGTCGCGAGCGAACCGAGCGGCGCGTCGATGACGAGCACGTCGGCGGGGCGGTCGACGACCAGCCGACCGGCGTCGAGCCCGTACGCATCGGCGACGTTGCCGGTGCAGGCGGCCATCGCCAGTTCGGGGGTCAGCGGCCCGAGCGAGACGAGCTCAGCCATCGTGCGCAGCATGGCGAGCGGGATCACTCCCGTCCCCGTCGGCGTGTCACTGGCGATGAGCACCCGGTGCCCGGCATCGTGCTCGAGCGCGAGGCCGGCGATGTGACGGGCCGAACGGAGGTTGCCCGCCTGCACGAGCTGGAGTGCCATCTCGCTCTCGCGCACGACTTCGAGGTTGTCGTCCTCGCTCATCGCGGTGGGCCCGCCGTTCACGTGACCCGCCACGTTGGGATCCATGGCGATGAGCGCTTCGGCATCGATGCGCCGCTGGCTCCCGCTGATCGAGCCGCCGCCGGTGTGGCACATGACGACGAGGCCGGCGGCGCGCGCGGCGTGCACGACCGGGACATAGTCGAGTGGCGTGGCGAACGCGCCGAAACCCGCCTTTGCCAGCCACACCTCCGCGGCGCGTAGCTCCTCGAAGTCGGCGGGGGTCAGGCCCGGCTCGAGGATCACCGAACCGCCGTGGACGGCCACGCCCCCCGGTCGGTAGTGGCGGTAGCAACGTTCGGCCGCGATCGCAAGCGCCTTCACGCCGGCAACGTCGGCTGGGCGGCCGGGCACGTGGACCTCGCTGGCCGATATCGCTCGCGTCGTGCCGCCGTGCAGGTAGCTCTCGAGAAAGCCGACCGTGCGCTGACGAGGTGTGTAGTCGCCGAACGCGATGTGGACGTGCGAGTCGATGAATCCCGGGACCACCGCGGCCCCGCCCGCGTCGACGACCGTGTCGTAATAGGCCGGATCGAGTCCCGTGGTGTCGCCGATCCACGTGATCCGGTCACCCTCACAGGCGATGGCGTCGCCCTCGAGTGGCGTGCCGTCGAGATCGCCGACGTGCGAGTCGCCGATGTTGACGATGGCCAGGCTCATCGCAGCCCGTCTCCCGCGGTGGCCCCTTGTTTCGTGAGCCCGCCGGAACGATCGTGGATGCGCCCTCGGCTCGCGAGCGCGACGACGATGGCGATCTCGTCGGGACGGGGTGAATCAGGGACCGACACGGTGATGGTGTCGTAGTGCGACCGGACGAACAGCGCGCGCTTGTACGCGAGGGGCACGTCGATGGGCGCGCCCGCGGCGGCGACCTTCGTGTTCGACGTCACCCAGGTCGAGCCGCCGATTCCATTTCGCATCGCGTCGCCGAACGGAGTCGTGAGGCAGGCGACGCCGTGCTCCTGCTCGCCGGCGACGCCGACGATCGCGCCCTTGCCGCAGCTCTCGGCTTCGGTTCCCAGCGCGTCGAGCGCTCGCCGCACCAGGTCGGTTGCGAGCGCGCCCGAAGGGGCGATCAGCGCGTCGAGGTCGTCGTGGTGCGCGCCCGCGCACGGGTTCGGGATGATGGCCACCACCGCCGCTTTCACCAACGGGACCGAGGGCGG